>CALELH010000412.1 GCA_937902595.1 uncultured Myxococcales bacterium | reverse complement strand
TGAGTGTTCTGCCCTATGTTGTGCCCAACTCGCCCACCCTGTCCAACTCACCTGCAAATTGACCCTGATTTCGTGCACCGTCACTGGATAATCACCACCGCCGACGCCCCTAGGGATTATGCTTTTCTTGAGGGTCATATCGGCTCAGCAGACAATCCAAGGTAGGCGGGTCTGTATATTGCCGCTCCCTCTGAGGCGGCACCCTTGAAGTTCACTCACCCTCTGTTAAGTTGAATGGGTATTCCAAATCTATGGGTCACACCATGCCAAGCGCCGTACGTCTTCGAATCGTTAGTCTCTCTCTCTTTGCCCTCGCAATAACCCTGGGATGTAGCACCGAAACAGACGGTGATGAGCGCGTCATGCAAATGCCTGATCAAATGCTCGGTATAGACCTAGGGACATTGGACGGGGCAACTGAAATCGACATGGCGGCAAGGGATGCAGCGGCACCCCAAATCGACTCAGCTCCAGAACCGGATGGGATGCCGCCAGTGGAGCCCGATGCGATGCTGCCCGACATGAACGTTGACGGCGCTGTAGCAAGGGACGGGATGGCCGCCGATGCACGGGTTGATGATTCGGGCTTGGACGCAGGTGTTTCCATCGATGAAGGCCTGGAGCCCGATGCTGCGAGCGACGGAGGACCCGATATGGATGGTGATCTCGACGCTGCCATCATGGCTGATGCTGCGCCCGACTCGGCGCTGTCCGACGATGCAACTTTCGATGCCGCGTTCGCCCCCGATATGAACGCGCTGCCCGACGACGCGACTTTAGATGCCGCATTTATCCTCGACATGAATGTGGCCCCGGATGCAGCAGAGATGATCGACATGGCCATTTGGGTGGATGCAGCCCCTCCACTAGATCCCTTTGTTGTGGAAGCATGCCCTGAAGCGGACCCTGAATGCGCAGCCAATGCGCTCTGCAGTGCGCGCGACGATGGAAACCGATGCGAATGTCCGACCGGTTTGGTAGGCGATGGCAGCCAATGTGTCGAATGCCCGAGCGGTGCACGGAACCGATTCAGCCAACCATGGACAACTCAGCGCTCGGCGCTCTTTCCGAGAGAGGCCTTAGACCTCAGTTTTCCCTATGCCGAAGCCAAAGTCGATTGGGATGGAGACGGTCTTGAAGATTGGGCGGTCCTAGCCGAGGTCGATGGTGGTCGGGACCGGTTCGCGACCTGTGGCAGATTGGCCAATTGCGTTGCGTTGATGGTGTATCGACGAAATGCCGAAGGACTTTTTGAAGAGGTGTTCGTCCGCGGTTTCCGCGGCCTCGATCATTTTTCAGGTCTCAGTGCAAATCGCCTACATATCTATGATATCGACCTTGATGGCGATCTGGATCTCCTGGTCGATGGGAGTGGTCTCGATCTCTATCTACAAAACCCCGATGGCGAGTTTGAATCCACAGACACAGAGCTACCCAATACATCAAACTTCCCAGAGGTCGTAGCAGACTTTAATCAGGATGGCAGACTTGATGTCCTCGTCCTGGGTGCCCGAAACCGAGTGCGAGTACACTTCGGAGATGTCGATCAGAATTTTGACCGGTTCTCGAATCTGGTGGCCCTAGTCAATCGGGGCTCGACTCATTCCGCACGCTTCGTCGCCCATGATTTCGATGGAGACGGTGACCTGGATATCGGGGGCACGAGCGTCGGCATTTCACTCGGTGGTGGACAGTATCCCTTGGAACTCTGGTATTTTGAAAACGATGGCATGGGCAACTTCATGGCTCGTGACCTCGCGGAAGGTCAGCCCCAAATCTCTGTGCGAGCCACAACCGCTGTACACGCTCACGCGGGTGACTTTGACCGTGATGGCCGACCGGATCTGCTCATTAACCACGGGACTCAGATGCTGATGCTCTACAGCGGAGAGGCTGGTTTTCTATCGGAACGACGGATTCTGAGTGATTTTATCCGGAGTGCAGATCAAGTCGATGTCTTGGACGTCAATGGAGACGGACACCTTGATATCACCCGGGACGCAGCGGATTTAAGATCTGTTTATCTGGGCGATGGCCAAGGCGCCTTCGGCCCGGCCATCAGCCTTGCGGAAAGCCGCGCATCGGTATTTTTGGCGTCTGCAAACGGCCAAGAACAAGAGATCGTCGGCCTCCAGACAAACGGGGTCAACTGGCAATTAGAGCGACGGCGACTGACGCCGGATGCTTTCCAGAATCGACATATCCGTCTCAGCGAAGAAAGCAGTAGCGATAACTCAAGCAATTACCGATTAGCGGATATGGATGGCGACGGTCGCCCGGAGCTATTGCGTCACACCTCTCGGAATAATGGGCGAGGGTTCATCTCAAGCTTTCTTGGAGACGGTCGAGCCACTTTGATCTACGAGGGCTCGATGCGGGCGGACGCAGTCGGTGACTTGAATGGCGACAGACGAGCAGAAATGCTGCAATTAGACGATCAGGTCGTATGGGCGCGAACATGGACCGGCGATGGGCTCTCGGAGCGACGACAGATTTCTGTTTTGCCTGATACGACAGTCAGCCTGCTGCCGCCAGAGGACGTAGACGGTGATGGAGACATTGATCTCGTGGTTCATACTCGGACTCGACTGGGCATCGCCCGCAATCGAGACGAATTTCAATGGCTTGAAAACCTGGGCGATTACACCTTTTCTGAGATTCGTGCACTGGCCATAGGACGTCCTGAGGGGGCGCAAATGCTGGTCTTCAAGGGCTGGTCTGATGTGGATGGGAACGGTCTCTTGGATGTGTCCGTGAGGGCCGATCTCGGGCAGGGAATAAAGAATTATTGGTATCGCTCTCTTGGGGGCGGGAACTTCGAATTGGGTGAACGCCTGACCATGGGCGATGAAGCGGCATACATCCAAGTGAGGTGGGTCGATGTCGATGCAGACGGTGATGCTGATCTTGTGGCACCCCCCCCGGGCGAAACAACCCAAGTCGTGACCCGACTGCGGCGTGCCGACGGGACCCTAGGGGAGGCCCTGATTTCGGACCTCCAAGAGAGCGCCGCACCAAATGCGTCCAAAGGCCTCCTGCTCTCCGATCTCGATGGTGACGGGCATATTGATCTTCAATACGACGGTGTCATCGCTTTTGGTGATGGGCAGGGACGCTTTTCAGATGCCTACGTCATTCTCAAGGGGGCAGATGGCTCGGCGATTACCTTCATCGACCTCGATGGAGATACAACCCCTGATCTGCTTTCAGCCGTATCCTGGGGTAATGTCGGAGATAGGCGACTGTATGGACACATCAACGAACCGATTTGCTCGGAGGCAGATCAAGACCAGTAGGCGAGGTGGTGAAAAGGCTCGTTTACAGGAGCTGATTCCCGTTCCGTAGAACACTCATCAGAATCGAAAGTAGTTCTTTAATGCGCGAGCTTTTTCAGGTTTGGCCATCGGCCCTGACCAGCGAGCAGATCAATGACATCACTGCGACAGCACTCAGTCAGCCTTCGACGGCGGCAACGCTCTTTACACCTCGAGATGCCATCGATGACATCCGCTCGTGCTCCGTACGCTGGCTGTCGGAACCCTGGATTAAGGACCTACTCTGGCCCTATGTCCAAGAGGCCAATCGGCTATATTTCAATGTGGATATCGATGGCCAAGCTGAGATGCAATTCACCGAGTATCGCGGCGAAGCAAGTGACCATTACGACTGGCATCACGACGTGAATTGGCATGGGCAAACGGGCTCGGACCGAAAACTCTCAATCACCGTTCAGCTGAGTGAAGCCGATGCATATGCAGGTGGTGATTTCGAGTTTGAAGAGGTACAGACCACCGCCAACTTCAGATCGAAGGGCACCATCTTGGTCTTTCCCTCGTACTTACGGCACAGAATTCACCCAGTGACGTCCGGTAGCCGTCGGGCATTGGTGGCATGGTTCTCTGGCCCGCGGTGGGCCTAGCCCAGCGTGTTCGCGGGCAGAAAGGATTTAGGTATGAAACCCATCGTCATCGAAGTCGTACGCGACGTACCATCACCGGCCGAGGTGGTCTTTGATGTCTTCATGCCCATGGACTTAACCACCATTATGACTGGGTATGGCCCACTGCCGGCGGTGAGTGCTATCGAGGACCCATCAGGCCCTTGGGATTCGGTGGGCACCTCGCGGACCATTCGCCTAGCCGATGGCAATAGCATGCTCGAAGTCCTGACCGAGGTTGAGCGGCCATCACACTTCTCGTACAGCATCTCAAAATTGACCAACGTGCTCCGCTTTCTCGTGAGCCAATTTCATGGCAGCTGGAGATTTGAACCCATCCAAAGCGAAGGTGGCACACAATCAGTGCGGGCGACCTGGCGCTACGAATTCGAGGTTCGTTCCAGTATCACACGACCCATTTCATGGGTGATCCTGACCTTATTTTGGCGACCCTATATGAGTCGAGCCTTCGACCGGGCAATGGGCGCACTTCCACTGAGCAGCCAATGTCGCACAACGGACGTTATGACAATTTGGCTATACTTGCCAAAGGGGCTTTGAACTTCCTATCCTCTCGCCGTGTTCGGTCGGTAGAAGTGTTCTCGCGGAGAACGGCTCGTCAATGGCTTGTTCAGTCACCGTTAGCTCCATGTAGTCGTGCGCCTTGTGGTGTCAAGCACCGCCAGCCAGGAAAAGTTGATTAAGCTGTGGCCGTCGTACGGCTCCACCGCCTTTGGATGATTAAAGGGCTCGGGAGGTTACCAACGAAAACGATCAATGATTCTATTCCCGAGCTGGGAGTTGGCCCCGGGCAAAAAACACGGAGGAGATCGAAACTGATTGCGAGCTGACGTATCTGCAGTGGGTACGGGGGGTATGAAATGAGTCTGTTCCGAACGCGTCTCGCAAATCTTGCGGCCACTTCAAAACCAGAGCGCTGGCTCTTCGTCGCGTTTGACCAGCTGTCGGCGACGTTAGGACCCCTGCGGGCGGCTGCGGGTGGCAGGACGGGCATCATCATGTGCGAGACCACTTGGCGACCCAAGCAACGAGCCTATCACCAGCAGAAATTGGCCTTAGTGCTGGCAAATCAGAGACAGTTTGCCATTGAGCAGGCAAGCCGCGGTGTACCGGTACGCTATCTTATGGGCACTGACGATTACGCCACGATGCTGCGCGCCGAGGGCCTCAAAGTGGGACCGATAGAGGTCATGGAACCTGCAGAGCGGGAGCTTCGAACAAACCTGGAGCCACTCATCGAGGGTGGACACATTCGGCCCATAGCTAATCCCTTCTGGCTGAGTTCAGAGGCAGACTTCCACGAGTCTCAGGGCGAGCGGTGGCGCTGGAGGATGGATCGGTTTTACAGACACATGAGACTCAAAAAAAACCTCCTCATCGACGAGGCCGGGAAGCCTCTGGGCGGTAAATGGAGTCACGATGCAGCCAATCGCAAACGGTGGCCGGGAACACCTACCGCCCCCACACGACCGGTCTTCGAGCACGATGAAATCGATCAGGAGGTCTTTGCGCTGGTTCGAGATCGCTTCGGACATCACCCCGGGCGCTTGACCCCCGAAACACTGCCAACGACTCAGGCTCATGCCGAAGCTCTGTGGGCTTTCGCTCTGGAACAGTGCTTGGCAAACTTTGGGGCTTTCGAAGATGCAATGACCGTGACGGATCCACACCTCTTCCATACCAACATTTCACAAGTACTCAATCTGGGACGGCTCAGTGCCGCTCGGATCGTAGAGGACGTCGCTGAATTAGATGCGCCCTTAAACAGCCAGGAGGGTTTTATCCGGCAGGTGTTGGGTTGGCGAGAGTTTGTCCGTCACGTGCATCGAGAAACAGACGGCTTTCGACAGATAGATGAGCGAGCACAGGTAGCGCCTGAACCGGGTGCGTTCCAGAGCCAAGAAGCGCCCTCGTTCCTGGGATCTGAAGAGCCCCTACCACCCGCCTTCTGGGGCCAAGACAGTGGCCTGAAGTGCTTGGACCATGTTGTGGAAGAAGTATGGGATCATGGGTACACGCATCACATCAACCGTCTGATGGTCCTCGCGAATTGGGCAACCCTGCTCGACGTCTCTCCACGGGCACTCAGTGATTGGTTCTGGGTGGCGTTTATCGATGCGTTTGACTGGGTTGTTGAACCCAACGTGATTGGAATGGGCACCTTTGGCGTCGGCGAATTGATGACAACGAAGCCCTATATTTCCGGTTCTGGGTACCTGAACAAAATGGGCGACTACTGTAAGTCATGTCAATTCTCTGCAGGTAAAACCTGTCCCATGACACCCATGTACTGGGCGTTTTTGAACCGCCATCGTCCGAAGCTTGCAGGCAACGTGCGGCTCGCTCTGCCTCTGGCAAGCGCAGCCAAAAGGACTGATGACCGGCAGCTTGAGGATGAACGCATCGCACGTTTAGTGATGACACGCTTGCGTGAAGGCAACGCCATCGGCCCGCAAGATTTTGAAGTAGGACCGACCCATGGGTGACACACAGCTCGTATGGTTTAAACGGGATCTCCGCATTGGGGACCATGAAGCCCTAGCCCGGGCCGCAGATTTGGGCCCCTGCCTCTGCATTTACATCTATGAACCGGAGGTATTGAGGGCACCGGACTTCGACCCCTCACACCTTGTGTTCATTAACGAGGGCCTCCGCGAGTTACGGGAAAACCTCAGAGGCCTCGGTAGTGATCTACTGCTCTGTCACGGGGAAGCCGTTCACGTGTTGAACGACCTCCATGCACGATTCAACTTTAAGAGCATGCACAGTCATCAGGAGACGGGCAACGCCATCACCTATGCTCGGGATCTCCGCGTCCTGGAGTGGAGCCGTCACGCGAATGTTCGGTGGGAGGAATATCGACAACACGGCGTTTTCCGCGGTCTCCGCGACAGAGACGGCTGGGCCGGCCGCTGGAATGAAGTCATGCGGTCTCCCCTCATCGAGAGCCCACGAAGAGTGGACAAGCCCGTTGGACTCGAGTGTGGACCGATCCTTTCTGAGGCCGAACTGGGCCTTGAAACATCGACCAAAGGACTCGTGCAAACAGGCGGGGAATCCCAAGGTCTCGACACGTTGCTGGCCTTTCTCAGTGAACGTGGTGAACGATACCGAACCGAAATGTCGAGTCCGAACACGGCAGTGCACGCATGCAGTCGAATCAGCCCGTATCTGGCCTTCGGTCAGATTTCGATGCGCACCGTGCTCCAGGAAACAGAAGCCCGGCAGAGGATCATTCGAGCGGAGCCGAAAGTGAAGGGGGTGAAGCGACCGCCGTGGGGGGCCTCCATGGCGAGTTTTTCAAAAAGATTGCGGTGGCACTGCCATTTTATTCAGAAGCTAGAAAGCCAGCCGGAACTCGAGTGGGAGAACATGGCCCGTGCCTATGATGGCCTCCGGGAGACCGATTTTCGCACGGATTGGTTCGAAGCATGGAAGGCTGGCAAGACTGGCTACCCCATGGTGGATGCATGTATGCGGAGCCTCCATGACACAGGCTGGGTGAACTTTCGGATGCGCGCCATGCTCATGTCCTTTGCGTCCTACCATCTGTGGTTAGATTGGCGGCCGACATCTCTCTATCTGGCGACTCAATTTCTCGATTATGAGCCTGGGATCCATTACTCACAAGCCCAGATGCAAAGTGGAACAACAGGCATCAATGCCGTTCGAATCTACTCGCCGACCAAGCAGGTCTTCGACCAGGATCCAGAGGGTGTTTTTATTAAGCAGTGGGTCCCGGAGCTCAGCGGGGTACCCGCAGAGAATATCGCTCAGCCAGAACTCATGTCAGCCGATGAACAGGACAGGTATGGGTGCCAAATTGGGCGAGATTATCCTGCGCCTCTCGTGGTCCACAAAGAAGCCGTAAAGGCTGCGAAACAGCGGATTTACGGCGTCAGAAAGCAGGCGGAGGCGAAGAGCGAAGCGCAGGCCGTGTTTGAACGACACGGAAGCCGTCGAAAGCCAAATCGGCGCCGCTGAGCGTGAACGTGGTCCTAGGCACCCGTCGCAGGGTGGGCAAAGTAGACGTAGTTGAGCATGCCAACAAGCAGGACACGGCCGGTCCAGGCCAGAGTTCGGACCCAGTTACTCACGACCAGGCGCTGGTGAGCCTTCGGGTCAAAGCCTTCAAGTAATCGATTGTGTGCCGGGACTTGGAGGCACGCCGTCGAGATCCAGATCAGAGCCAGCAATGACAGGGCCCGCCACGCCAGGGCGAGACTGTTCTGGTCTCGGAGAGCGAACACCAGGGCGAGGGCGGTGACCACTTCGATAATCATCAGCGGCCCAACGACCCAGCTCGTTCGGCTCATGTGTGCCCGCTGGTATGTAGAATAGTGCTGCGGTCCAATCTGGGCCATGAGCGGATAGTGGACGACCTGTACAAACCAAATCAGGCCCGTCATCGCTGCCGTAACGCCTAAGTTAAGGACCAGAAGCGGGCCGAGCAGGGTGTCGAGATGGTTGAGGAAATCAGTATTCAATGGAGGTCCCGTCCCAGGCGAAGACACCGCCGGAGTCAGTCGGACCGAGAGCGGCGAGGACGTCCAGAAGATGGCCAGCACTTTTTTCGGGTGTAAACAGGCGTTCCGCTGGCGTACGCGACGTGAAGGGTTGGGACAGTGCGGTGTCGACCGTCCCGGGATGGAGTGCAACGCACGTGAGGTTTGGATAGAGCCGACTGGCTTCAATGGCGGCACACTTGAGAATCATATGCTGTGCGGCTTTGGAGGCTCGATAACTGTACCACCCCCCCAAGCGATTATCTGAAATGCTGCCGACACGCGCGGACAGAGAGGCAAAGACGCCCCGCTCTTGGCGTCCGATGAGCGGGAGCAGATGCTTGACAGCCATGGCGACGGCAATGCTGTTTACTGCGAAGACTTCTGCCATCTGTTTCGGGTCAAGATGGCGCCAGGTTCTTTCGGGCTGTATCCCAGCGTCATGGAGTAAACCGCTGCAATTCACCACGCACTGAATGGGGTGATTGACCTGACTCGCAAAAGTCGAGCAACTCGTTTCGTCGGTCAAATCTAGGGTCATCCGGCGGATATTCGCCACCTCAGACACGACCTGAGTCCAGGAGTCGTCTCGACTCGTTGCGACAATCTTGATCCACGGCGGCAGCGTCTTGAGTTCGTTCGCGAGCAGCGATAGCACGGGCTTGAGCGCGTCGCGGGGCAGCTCG
>CALELH010000411.1 GCA_937902595.1 uncultured Myxococcales bacterium | reverse complement strand
GTTGCCATTTTCGGACGTCTATAAGGGCACACTGGTCGGCACAGACACCGCCTGTGTCGTCTATGTCACCTCCGTCAGCGAGCTGGTCGATGACCAGCATCAAGCGCTTACGGATGCGCTGTCTAAGCGCAGCAGGTTGGTCCACAAGAATCTCTCCAATTGCGCAGCTGTGGGTGAGGATCAGAACCACATCTTCCTGGCTGAACTAGAGGCTGAAGGTAGAACCCTGTCAGAGCACCTGGAGAGGCGGCGCACTGTGGGTCGACACTACAGTCCTTCAGAGGCCTACAATCTCCTCTCTCATGTCTGTAATGGATTGCAGTATGCGCAAGAAACGGGTCTGCACGGCCTGGTCTGTGCGGGGGCGATTCAGGTGTTGAAGACCGGACGTGTTCAGGTGAGCCGGTGGGGTCTTGGAACTCGGCGGGAGCTGCTGATCGAGTCACGAGAGAGCGCGGATGCATGGGACCGTGGTTATTTCGCGCCGTTGCCACAGGGGGCAAACCCGGACATCGCAGCGCTCGCGCTGCTGTCGGTTCAATTGCTGAGATGCGAGCCATTCTCAGGTGGGCTGGTCGAGGCGATTCACTCTCTGGAGTCTGAGTTACCGGAGGTGATGGTCGGCCTACTGAGACGGTGCGTAGGCGATGGCGCAGCGCCGACGGTTGGTCAGTTCAGGAGAGAGATGAAGGCCGCGCTACGCGCCCTTCGCTCTGAGAGAACCCTCCTGGCGGATGAGCGTAAAGAAGACCTCAGTCTTCCACCGCCGTTGCCCACTGCAGTCTTGTTTGAAGACTCGGCTGACGTATCTTCTCCGACCGGTAGCTTTGATCATCTCTCCGAACACATCATCGCCGCGCCAGCTGCGGAGACCCTGAGATGGCTGGTGGAGCGAGACGGGGTCGACTTTGGTCCGTACACTCAGGCGCAGATCCTGGCTCAGTTAGATACTGAAGAGCTTCGCCCTCAGAGCATTATCGTCGACATCGAGACCGATGAACGAAAGCCACTCGCCGAGTTTGAGGCGTTTGAAGATGAGCTTTTGCGGTTTGTCCATCGCAAGGATGAGCGTGACACCCGACGGCGTAAGGAAGACCATGACCGGTCGCAGACGAACCAACGCCGATTACTCATTTGGGGTGGGGGAGGCGCGCTGATTCTGCTGACCTTAATCATCGGTGGATGGCGGTATCACTTGTCTACACTCCCGGAGCCGGAGCGCGCCAACCTCGCGACCCTTGTGCATCCAATCGACTGGCCCTTGCCAACGATTATGCCCGCGGAGAGCTCAGACGGGATCATCGACGCACCTAGTGCCCCAGTCGGTCAAGCCGGTGGACGCAGTAAAGCGCGTCGTCGTGGTTCGAGAGGCGAGGCGGCCCGCCTAAAGCGTGAGGAGCGTCTAGCGGAGCGAAGCGAGCTGGTGCTTGGGAGTGGCACAGGCGCATCATTTGATCGCGCGGCGTTCGACCGCGTCGTGGCGCGGAGGATGCGCAAGATATATGGGTGCCTGACCGGAGCGGTTCAAAGGAACCCCGGCCTTAAGGCTGTCCATGTGTCCTTAGCCGTCTTGCCAAAAGGCGACATTATCAACATCAAGGCCCCGGCCATGGATGGATCGGGCCAGCGATGCATGCGAGGTGCACTGCGTGGTGCACGGGTTCGTCCTTTTGATGGGGTCAACGTAAAGATCACCCTCCCTTATAGATTTGAGTAACTGGAGAGAGTTTTTCATGAAATTTGGTGGAATCGTCGTCTTGGCGACGCTCCTTTCTATAGGAGTGGCGCTGGTTGGCTGTGAGGACTCAAGCAAGAATCAGGCGTCCAACGGGGCCGGCGGGAGCGCCGGGACACCGGGTGGAGTTGGTGGGGCGGGAGGCACCGGAGGAGGCGCCGGATCGGACATGGGCGCAGGCCCTTGTGCCAGCAATGATGCATGTCCTCCCGGGACATTGTGCGACGTCGCTAACGGAGAGTGCCGGAACGGTTGTGCGGAGGGTGGTGTTTGTGGGCAGGGCCAACGCTGCACCGAGGAGGGCTTCTGTGTGGAGGCCATGGCGTGCGCAGACAGCGCCGAATGTGGTGAGGGCAACACCTGTGATTGTAATGGTTTCTGTGTCGCGATGGAGGGCCGAGGCTGTCGGAGTGATCTCAGCTGCGAGACGACCTCTTATTGCGATGTATGTAGCGGGCAATGTCGTCCGAGGGTCGATCAGTGTGGCCAATGCAGAAGTGATAATCAGTGCGATCCTAGGGCGATATGTATTGGGGCGGCGACCGCAGGTATGGCGAGTACCGGCGTCGGCTTTTGCGCG
>CALELH010000410.1 GCA_937902595.1 uncultured Myxococcales bacterium | reverse complement strand
TCGGGAGGTCCCCCTCTCTGGTCGCATCGACGATGAGGGGATGGGCTACGGAGCGGTGTGGTTCTCAGTGGACAACGTACAAAATGGTGGCGCAGACGCCGTCGCCCTAATCAATCGGGCCGGCGAAATCATCGAGTTCCTGAGTTATGAAGGGTCTATCCGAGGCAACGACGGCCCCGCGCTGAAACTAGACAGCGTCGACGTTGGGATCGCTGAGCTCGCCACGGACAAGGCCGGTGGAAGCATCCAGCGCGTCGGTAAAGGCGCCAACCCTTCGCACTACACTTGGTCGCTCGAGCCTCAGTCTCGAGGGCTCCTCAACATGAATCAGGTGATACTCCGCACCACCCGACTCCCCATTGTCATGCCGATACCCGCGTTTCTTCGATAACCGCTGAGTGCGCTTACAAGACCGCCCTCTCTACTTCGGCTCAAAGTCTCGGAGCATCTTAGCCAGCTCTAGTGTGTGTAGTTCCTCTTGACCGATCATCTGCCGCGCATACTCCTCGATATAGATGCTCGCGTCGGTCACGACAGAGAGAAGCTCCTTGTAGAGTCCCAATGCGGCCTGCTCATGGCCATGAGACTCTAGCAAGATGTTATATATGTCGTGCAGATGAGTCTCTTTAATCTCTGCGACGCCCTGATTCGGGTGACCACCAAGGCCCGTCAGAATTTCCCCTGCCTGCTGAGCATGCTGGAGAGACTCCGTGGCCTGAGCCTGCATAAATTGAACGATAGGGATCCGGTGCGGCCCTGAGACCATCAGAGAATAGTGGGTGTACCTGACCACGCCGGCCAGCTCATACTCCATGATCCGATTCAAAACTTCGCAGGTCGCTTCGACGTCCAACTCACGCATAACTTCTCCCTCGAGGCTATTTAAGAAATAGGTGGTTCTCAATACGAGGAAACGCTCGACATTTCCACTCCAAAGAGCGGACATCGAAGCCGCAATGGTTCTCCGACAGCCCCTAACCTATTGGAGCCACTTTCAGCTATCAGCTACGCAGCGCTTCTGGAAGGGGCTATCATGCCCCGAGCCACGACACCGAGGTCAGACGACTTCAATGGACATACTCGACCATCCTCTAATCGCCCAAAGGTACTTCTTTCCCCAGCGGGTCGCCCTACCCGGCGCTGTCCAGGTGCCTACGCCCATCGGGCCCCTCGCGTGCTGGCGTTCACATGCCCCAAGCGATCGGCCGGTGCTTGTTCATTTTCATGGTAACGGAGAGCTGGTCCACCACTGGACAGGCGATTTCGCCGACGCCATTGACTCCATGGGCTTCGACCTGTTTCTCGCTGAATATCGGGGTTATGGAGCCTCGGCCGGGGCCCCTCTTCTCGGCTCGATGCTGGGTGACCTTGACTCTATCGCCATAACCGTGGGTGTGCCGCAAGATCAAATCGTCGTCTTTGGCCGCTCTGTTGGTTCCATCTTTGCCATAGAGTGGGTTCGGCGGTTCCCTACCTGCCGAGGGCTTGTCATTGAGAGCGGCATCCATGACGTATTTCAACGTCTCGCTCTTCGAATAGGGCCTGAGGAGATGGATCTGAACGCTCTGAAGAACGCGTTGGATCTGCGGGTCAACCACCACAAGACGCTGCAGGGCTACCAAGGGCCATCCCTATACCTCCACGCAGAGGGTGACGACCTCGTGTCCATTGAGCACGCCGAAGCGAACGTCAGGGCGGCAGGCAGCAGAGGCCGCTTAGTGCGACTTCCTAAGGGGGGGCACAACTCGATTCTTTATGAAAACCAAGCCAAATATCTGGACGAACTCAGCGGGTTCTTAAGCGCGTCGAGCCGCCCATAGGCAGCCAACTCCAGGGGCAACAATAAATCCTGCACGAGCCGCTCATCCCCCTATGCAGCGGCCACCCGATCCGTTAAGAACTGCCACGCACCCACAGGAGCCCCGTCGTTGAGCCAGCGAGATATCTCGAAGAAGCGTAGCCCTCTCTTCATCGCGTTTATTACGATCTTCCTAGACCTGCTGGGCTTTGGGATCATTATCCCAATACAGCCGTTCTTCGCGGAGTCCTTCGGAGCGTC
>CALELH010000409.1 GCA_937902595.1 uncultured Myxococcales bacterium | reverse complement strand
TCTCCTGGGGCTGGCATTACTCCGACGTCTGGGCTGGTCCGCCATCGGCGCGGCGGCCGGTGTCGCGCTCTACGCGCTACATCCAATGCAATCCGAGAGCATCGCCTACATCTCCTGTCGCCCAGATCTATGCGCTGCCGCCGGAACTGTCTTGGCCCTGTACGCCTACGATCGATATCGCATGGATGGGTGGACCTGGGGGCTGCCAGTGGCTCTGTTCGCCTATCTCTTGGCTCTCCTGAGCAAGGAGGTCGCCGTCGGCGCTATCCTCATCATCGCCCTGCTTGAGCGGTCACGCTATGACGATCGCCGCTGGCCTCTCTTGGGCGTGATGGCGCTACCTTTGGTGATTTATGGCGTCTGCCGGCTCACGCTGCTCACGTCGGCTGCTCATGGCCGCTTCGACCTCACGGATCAGCCAGTCGTCGCTCTGAGCCTGATCGGCTTCTACCTCAGCCGAGTTCTGTGGCCGAGCGATCCACGCGCCATATATGAACACCTGACTCCCCAAGATTCAGGCCTCATGACCGCCGTCGGCATCGTCGCGCTAGGCGCCCTCATCTGGAGCCTTAATCGGAGTGACCGCCAGAAACACCCACCGTTACTCGGTCTACTATGGTTCCTCATCTTTATCGGACCCGTCTTGCATCTCGTCCCATTCGGAACCGTCGCCGCGGAGCGTTATTTGTATCTCCCGCTCATGGGGATCTCTGCGAGCGCAGGTTGGATCGTCTCTAGAGGCCTCGATGGAGACTATGGACTTCGAAGAGCGACCCTCGCGCTATCCATTAGCCTCTTGCTTATACTTGGCGTCTCAACAGCGCTCCGGACTGGAGCTTGGCGCACAGAGTTAACCTTGTGGGGAGAGGAGCTGAGCCGAGAGCCTGTGCACCACTCTGTCTACGCTAACCTCGGCACGGCGCTCATGGACGAAGGTCGCGCACCAGAAGCGCACGCTGCCTATCTAAAGGCGTGGTCTGCGAGTCCTGGACATGGCCACACATTCAGAAACCTCATGCGGATTGAGAGCGTTCAACTCCCTGTCTCGCTCCGGCGAGAGTTCCGCAGCGCTGCCCTCCGGCCCAACGTCGAGGCTGACGCTCTCTTGTCTTGGGAGAAGCGGCTGACCACCCTCGGTTTTCCAGAGATGGCCGTGAAGGTGAAACAGCGCGCAATCGTACTTCAAAAACGCGCAAAGTTTCGGCCACCAAACTCGGCGCCTTAAATCCCGAAATCACGTAAATACCGTAATTTTATAGTATTACTGGGCGCTCAAAAAATTTGGGATCGAGGTATGCCGAATACTGCGTCGTATTTATTGAACCTCCTTATCCTGCCGATGACCCTTTTATTCGCATTGTTAATCCAGAGGCAGAAAACGTAAACACCTGAAATTAAAGAAGGTAATGCGGATTAATCGATCTTTTTTTCCGTTTTTTTCTTTAAGGATCCCCCCCAACGAGCGATGTCGTAAACGGAGCAACTTAAACAAAGAACGTGGCTCGATGAACTCTTCGAATCGACTTGCAAACGCGACCATGCGCCACAGCACGAGTCTAACTCGTAATTGTGGGTCGTTAACGGGAATCATCGACGGAACTCGAGCAGGGGCACGTTCACACCTAAGAAAGGAGAATGCCCAGCAGCAGTAAAACGAATGGTAGGGGTACCATCGATCGTTTAACTGACTGTATTGCTCGGAAATGGTGCGACGAAAACAAATATAGGGCCCGAAGTTTTTTCGGACCCAATACCCAAACATAGGCACCTCTACTTTAGCGCTAACGATGGGTCTGCGCACAGAGGTTGGGACGGACAAGAGGGTGTTCGCCCGGGGACAGCTATGGATAGCAATCCCGCCGCATAGATTCATGGAGTGAATATTATGGGACTTTTCGTTAATTCGAATACGGCGGCATTGAACGCTTCTCGAAACATGAACCGGTCTACTCGTGCTCTTGGGACTTCCTTTGAGCGATTGTCATCAGGTATGCGCATTAACAGCGCTAAGGATGACGCGGCCGGTTTGGCGATCAGCCAGCGACTGACAGCTCAAATTCGTGGCCTTAATCAGGCGGTTAGAAACACGAATGACGGCATCTCACTGGCTCAGACCGCTGAAGGCGGCCTGCAGGAGACAACTGCGATCCTGCAGCGCATGAGAGAGCTAAGCGTTCAATCAGCTAACGATACAAATACTGGTGCTGACCGCGCGTCGATTCAAGATGAGGTAGATGCTCTCAGAGATGAGATGGATCGCATCGCGAATACGACGACGTTTAACAACCAGAATATCCTTGATGGTACTTTCCTGGGTGCTCGCTTCCACATTGGGGCGAACGCAAATGAGGGTCTCGATATCAACATCAAGGACGCCCGTTCAACTCAGCTGGGTCGTCAGGCTCGGTACAGTAGCTCGGGAGATATTCAGGTTGAAGGTGGGGCTCAGGGGATCTTGGACAACGACGTAGTGCTTAACGGCATCACGATTCGTTCAACCGTCAGTGCTGACGACACGGTCTCCACCACTTTGAACGACGCGTCGGCGATCGCCAAGGCTGCAGCCATCAACGATTCAACCGAGTTTTCGGGTGTGAAGGCTACAGTTGACGCGACCGTCGTCGTAGCGGCTGGTGACATCAGTGCTGTCACTCTGGACTCTACGAACAACTTGACCATTAACGGTCAGACGTTCACGAGCTTCCGAGTACAGGACAATGATGCGGACAACACGCTGATCAATCAGATCAACGCGGTGTCTGGTGAAACCGGTGTTATCGCGAGCCTAGATGAAGACCATCATGTCGTACTTACGGCAGAGGATGGGCGAAACATCGAGGTGAGCGTGTCAGGGAACGCGACTCGGCTTGGGTTGGCGGCAGCAGCAGGGACTACGGTCACTGGTGGTCGTCTCACTCTAGAGTCCGAAGATCAGTTCTTCATGGACGGTGCCGCTATCACCAAGCTTGGTGATGTCGGTGGCGCAGGAGCAACTCTCTTCGGAGTCAACAGTGAGCACACTGTTTCGTCGATTGATGTCACGACTCGTGAGGGCGCTAACAATGCTCTCTCGATCCTTGATAAGGCGTTGAGCCAGGTATCGTCTAGCAGAAGCTCGCTTGGCGCGGTTCAAAACCGCATGGCTTCTACGGTTCGTAACTTAGAAGTCAGTTCTGAAAACTTGACAGCTTCACGTAGTCGGATTGAAGACGCCGACTTCGCGAAGGAAAGTGCTGTGTTCTCCAAGAACAAGATTGTTCAACAGGCGGGCGTCAGTATCTTAGCTCAGGCGAATCAGCAGCCAAACATGGCTTTGTCACTCATCGGAGGCTAAGCCGAAAGCCTTACCGGACAACTCTCCTCGAGTCTCGAGACCGGCCCTCGGTCACGAGGAGGGTTGTCCGACCTTTTTCTTTCCTATCGCAGCGGTCGCCGCTTAAGACGCCGATTACGACGTCATCGGCTCTGGACCGCAAGACGACTCAAAGACGCACATTAGAGAGACTTCAAGACCGGATAGAGCGGCGAATAGTCATCGCTCCAGATCACGGCGTCCTTTGGGGATCCAGTCCACGGCTCAAGACCGAGGTCCGTCAACTTCTCTGGCCTGCGGACCATCAACATCCAATCGCTCATATAGGAACCCAGCGCAGAAGACGCCCGATGTCTAACTCGAGCTACGTGCGCCCCCATGAACCCTGCGTGAGCCTGAACAACCTTCCAGAGGTGGGCGTGTCGGTTCGAGACATTGATGGCGAGCACGCCATCCTTCTTGAGCCGAGACCAATACATAGCGACCGCCTCTCGAGTGAGGAGGTGAGCGGGAATCGCGTCTCCTGTAAAGGCATCTACCGCGATCAAATCAGCGGGGGATTCAGACCAGTCTTCCAGAATCATTCTGCCGTCTCCCAAGTGCACACGACTGCTCTCTCTGGCCTCCGAAAGATACGTAAACTGACTCGTCGCTGCGTCAATGACGTCTGGATTAATCTCGATAAAATCAAAGGTGTCTCCAGGCTGGGCATAGGCGCTCAATGTCCCTACACCCAGCCCAAGGACGACGACTCGGCGAGGGGAGGGAACACCAGCGAGCGCGATCCCAATCCCTGAGTCAGGGACAAAATATGCTGTCGGCAGTTCACGAAACGGGGACTGTCCATATTGAAAACCGTGGCTAATTCGGCCATCGAGCAGGTGAACAAGCCCCCCCTTCTTACGTGGGACCTCATACCGCTTTACCTGCAGCGTACCGTAGAAGTTCCGATACAGTGTTGTGTCACCTTTGACTGTCTTCCAGAGGTCACCGCCACAACATAGAATCAAAGAAATCCAGCCCACAGTGAAGATGCCTCGAGGGAGCTCCTGGGACTCAAATGGTGAAGACTCTGTGCGGTCTTTAGACCAGCCTACCCAAGCGATGAACGCGCTGATGATGACCGTGAGATGAACCTCTATCCGCATGGGTAGAATCAACGGTAAGACCACCGCGCAGATGACGCCGGTCAGGGCACCACCAATTGAGATGTCCAGATAGAAGCGGGTCAACTGAGCCTTCTCTGGCCGACGACGCACCAGCTCTCCATGGCACAGCATGCAACCAGCAAACAGTACAGCGCACCAAAGACCAAGCTGAACGGACCAATGCACTCGCCAACCAGAATACAGCAGGTAAACGGTCACGACACTCGCGACCCAAAAGGCGGGTCGCCAAAGTCGGCCCGTCGCGTATCTTGGATCGCCGAAGCAGATTACAAAACTTAACAAGTAGAAGAAGAGCGGGAGTACCCAGAGTAAAGGGGTCACGGTGAGGTCGGCGCTGATAGCATCTGAAACCGACATCAAGAAAGCCACTCCCAGGCCAGAGAGCCCCAGCCACTCGATACGCTGCCGCCCCGTCACCGGCTCCACCTCTGACGTGGAGTTGTCGGAACTATGAGCAAAAAGCGTGATGAGCAGAACGAGGGAGAACACCGCGTATCCCTGGAACCAGAGGCTCTGCTGAGCAGCTAAACCGATGAGCGGCTCCACCAGGAACGGATACGCAAGAAGCCCAAGAATAGATCCCAAATTAGACCATGCGAACAGTCGATAGGGTGCTCCACCCTCTGCCTCAGCTGAGAGCCCCTGGACCAGAGGCGCTGTGGCCGAGATCAACACATACGGACCACCGATGGCGATCAGTAAGGACCACAAGACGCCCACGGCAGGCATCGTCGCGAGGGCGCTGTCGGGAAACACCTGACCAGAGAATGGAAAGATCAGAGCCGAGGCTAAGAGGAGCGCTGCGTGTAGGTATCGACCCGTCTTACCTCGATGTACAATCCAATGAGCGTATCCATATCCGACCACGAGCGCTGACTGATAAAACACTAGGGCGCACGTCCACACGGCTGCGCTCCCTCCAAATTTTGGAAGAAGCACCCGAGCCATCATGGGCTGTACATGCCACAGCAACGCAGCACCCACGAAAGAAGAGACGGCGGCCAAGGTGTACGCGAGGCGGGGGGAGGGTGTCACGATGAACTCAAGGTGATTTGAGAGGTAACGTCGACGGGCAAGGTTTCGCTCTTCTACCCCTCAGCCCTAAGGTTGACCGCATCCTACTCATGGCGTTTTCATCACTTTGGGGATGGCAAGAGAGTGACTCAAGGAGGTAGCTACGGCGCCATGCCAATGTACAGATGGGCGGTCCCAAAGGTCATTCGAGACACCGTCACATCTTTCAAGCCAGCCTCAGCCATCACCTCCGCAAACTGATCAGCCGGAGGGAACGCCGCTATGGAGGACTGGAGATATCGATATTCCTTCTGACCCGAGAGGATGCGCCCCATTAGAGGAACAAAGTGGTGCACGTGAATCCGGGCTAAGTGAGCCATCAAACCACCTTCGGGCTCGGACAACTCCAAAATGGCGACGGGGCCGCCAGTCTCCGTTACTCGGGCCATCTCTCGAAGCCCTTGAAGACGATCGGGCACATTACGAATACCAAAGGCGATCGTCGCTCCCGCGAAGTGGTTATCCGGAAAGGGCATGGACTGAGCATCTCCTGGGATGAGCTCTACGCGCTCCTGGAGACCACGTGCCGTGATCTTGTCTTGACCCACCGCGAGCATGCCCGTGCTCGGGTCAAGACCTGTGACCTGGGATTGAGGGTGAGTGCGCGCGAGCGCTAAAGCCACATCTGCGGTCCCCGTAGCGACGTCGAGTAGCCGACCTTCATTGGGCATACTCTCGATGAGTTGACGACGCCAACTTCGATCCAGCCCAAAACTCATGAGTCGATTCAGCAGGTCATAGCGACGCGCGATGCGATCAAACATCTCGCCGCTTCCATCAGCCTGCACAAGTTGCGTTGTCATGATGGTCCCTCCGAGAGGCCAAGCCGGTCTCTCAACTCAACTAAACTCGCCACATCTAACGCCTGAGGTCCGTCCGAGAGGGCCGCCTCAGGCCTTGGGTTTACTTCGACCATGACACCGTGAGCACCCGCACTAATCGCCGCATGACCAAGAGGCACAATGAGGTCGCGTCGCCCAGTGGCATGGGATGGATCCACAATAACTGGCTGGTCGTATTCGTGACGGAGCACGGCGACCGCAGCCAAATCTAAGAGATTCCTAGTCTGCGCATCAAAGCCACGTACGCCACGTTCACAGAAGACGACCGGACCAGATCCCGACGCATATAGATGCTCAGCGGCCAGCAGCCACTCCTCTATGGTCGCCGCTCGGCCACGCTTTAGAAGCACGGGTTTACCCGTACGGCCGATGGCGCGCAGCAGGGCAAAGTTCTGCATATTACGTGAGCCCACCTGAATCATATCGACCAAGCGGGCAGCTGGCTCCGCCTCTGTCTCCGATAGAACCTCTGAGATCATCGCCAAACCGTTCTGGTCCGCCGCTCCTCTCATCCATCGCAGCGCCTCCAGACCGTGACCATGAAAGTCATAAGGCGATGTCCTCGGCTTGAATGCGCCACCTCGAAACACTGTCGCGCCCGCGGTCGCGACGGACTCAGCGATCTCGTAGACCAACTCTTCGCTGTCTAAGCCACACGGTCCCGCAATAATCACAGGCGGGCCTGAGCCGAGTGTCGTGTCTCCGATCTGAACAGACTTCCCTCTGTGCTCATCGACCAGGGGATGCTTGCTCGGGCTCGTCAGTATACCCTGAACCCCGGGTATCTCATTGAGCCGAGCCACAGAGACAGCGGCTGATGACGGCTTAATATAAATCGAATGTACTACGCCATCTGCGTTCTTGAGGGGTTGAGTCCACTGTCCGAGCGCAGAGAGTTCCCCACGTACAAAGCTCACGTCGGCGTCAGCTCTTAGATTAATCAACATACCTACGCCTCCCTTAACGCGTCCGCCGGAGCGCCGACTCGACGACCGTCTTCAAAGCGTCTCGAGCAGCTCCCACCGGGAGCGCTTCCAATGCGACCATGGCCAACTCTGCGTATCGCTGTGCCTCTGCCCTCGTGTCATCGATGGCACCAGTGTTGCGAATGCGAGCGACGACCTCCGTGAGATTGGCTGCCGCCACATCCACATGATCCGTCGCGATCTTCTTTAGAAGCGCAGCGGTCTCGGGACATCTCTCAGCTGCGAGAATCGTCGGCCAAGTCAGCTTTCCTTCGGCTAGATCCAAGCAGCCGGTCTTGCCCATCTCCGATGGGTCACCATCGATATCCAGCAGATCATCAACGAGCTGGAAGGTCATCCCCAGATGCTGGCCCACCTCACCCAGGGTTTGGGCTACTTGGGCGTCGAGTCCACCCAAAAGTCCACCTGCCTCAAGAGACCAGCGAAACAGCGCCGCCGTCTTGCCTTCGACGATCCGCAGATAGATGTCTCGGTCGGGTCTGAAGCTCTTTCGCATCTCTAGCTGTAGGGCTTCGGCCGACACCATGTCCGCGATCACTGTGAGGAGCTTGCTCATCACCTTCAGATCTACTGTCTCGACTCGGCGCAGCGCATCGATGAGAAGATGGTCACCTCCGAGTACGCTCGCCGCGTTCCCATAGACCATCCGGGCCGTGCTTACGCCGCGCCTCTCTGCGCCCTGGTCGATCACGTCATCATGCAATAGCGTGGCCGTGTGAACGAGCTCAGCTGCGATCGCAACCTGACGGACATCGTCGTCAAATAGGCGCCCACCCATCCGCGCACCAAGCATCACACAGAGAGGACGAACCCTCTTCCCTGATTGCTGCAGAAGATATTGGGCTGCATCCCAGGCGACATCAGTCGTAGGCATGGCGACGACCCGGCCAAGGGCCGCATCAAGATCGGAGAGATCGTCCTGTAACCAATCCCTCAACGCCGCGAGTCGATCGGCGAGGTTGCCCACCCGATGCCGGTAGGTCACCGTCACCAAGTTGTCGAGAACTGGTTCAGAGGTCTCAGAGTTCCGAGACAATTCCGCTTGTACACTGCTATGTTCGCTCATCCTTTAAGTATCCTTCGGAGAGAGAGCTCGATTATGTCGTTCGATATTTCCGTTACAGCCCGATTCCACGAGGTCGATCGGGCCGGTATTCTTTTTTTCAATCGGGTCT
The DNA here is from genome assembly GCA_937902595.1 of uncultured Myxococcales bacterium. Taxonomy (GTDB): domain Bacteria; phylum Myxococcota_A; class Bradymonadia; order UBA7976; family UBA1532; genus UBA1532. The sequence continues at coordinate 167 of CALELH010000409.1, read as the reverse complement.
TTGAGTACGCTCACATCTGCTTTGAGGAGATGCTCACCGCCGCCTATGGAGGCGTCGAAGGGAGCTACGATACCGACGGGATTGGATTTCCGTTGGTCCACGCTGAAGCGTCCTTCCGACAGATGACCCGGCATGGAGACAAGTTGACGGTCCGACTCAGCGTCGAT
>CALELH010000408.1 GCA_937902595.1 uncultured Myxococcales bacterium | reverse complement strand
GAGCACTCAACCTTCTACACCGACTCATATTCGGATCTCCCAATGCTTCTTCGAGTGGGTTGTCCCGTGGTGATCTCTCCAGACCGACGACTTCGGCGCTACGCGCACCAACAAGAGTGGCCCATCATGGAATGGGAGAAGTGACTTAAAAGGTATTAGTCTCTAGGGCGTGGTAACCTGTACCCAAATTGATGGAGACACACCTTTGACCGATCAGCCTCAAGAACTCGACCTCTCCGCAATTCTGGATGAACGACCAGAGAGCGACCCAACTCGCCGGATTTATGCGAACGGCAACCTCGACATGTCTAAGATCGAGGTCGTCGGGTTTGACATGGACTACACCTTAGCCATGTACCATCAGCACGCTATGAACGAACTGTCGATTCAAGCCACCGTCGACAAGATGATCGCCTCCAGGGGCTACCCAGAAGAGATCAGAGACGCGAAGCTAGATCACGACTTCATCATTCGTGGGCTCGTTGTCGACAAAGAGACCGGCAACATTTTTAAGATGGACGCTCACCGCCATGTGGGCCGCTGCTATCACGGATATCAAAAGCTAGGCGACGCAGAACGGCAGAAGGAGTACGGCACGCGACCCATCCGACTCGCGAGCGATAGATACCACTGGGTCGACACACTCTTCAGCCTCCCGGAGGCGACACTACTCGCCGGGCTTATTGAACATTATGAGGGCAACGACAAGGAGCTCCCTTGGTCCTACCGTCAGCTCTTTGATGACATCAGGCATTGCATAGATGAGGCTCATGCCGACAACACATTGAAGGCTGTCATCTTGAAGGACCTCGCGAGATTCATCCAAAAGGATACAGACCTCGCGCCTGCGCTCCATCGCCTCCGAAGCGCAGGTAAGCGACTCTTCCTGCTGACCAACAGCGAGCATTATTATACCGAGGGGGTCATGAGCTTCCTGCTCGACGGAGAGATGCCGTTCTACCGAACCTGGCAAGACTATTTCGATCTCATATTGGTCAAGGCGGCGAAGCCGAGATTCTTTAATAAAGACCAGCCGTTCATCGAGCTCGACAGCGAGGGTGAGCCCGTCGGAGAGGCCAAGACGCTCAAGCGTGGCCTCATCTACGAGGCGGGAAACAATCGCACCTTCGAAAAAGAGATCGGGGTCACAGGGAATGGGATCCTCTATGTCGGAGACCACGTCTACAGCGACATTGTGAGATCGAAAAAGGCGGGCGTCTGGCGAACAGCGTTGGTGATCCAGGAGATGGAGGAGAACATCCGGTTCACCCATGAGAACATGCTGGCTTTGAAGCGAATCCACAATCTAGAGGAGGCCGCCCGTCGTATAGAAGACAGCATCAATTACCACCTCACTCTGCTCAAGAGCCTGGGCCGAATGGAGCAGCTCCTTGGTCGGCTGACTGGCCCAGAGAGCCACGTGGTTGAACGGGCGAGAGACAGCGCTCGGGAAGAGGTTGAGAATAAGCGAGCGACGCACGTCCAGGTTTTGGAGGAGCTGGAGACCCTAGAGTCTTCGGTAGATCGAACGTTCAACCCGTACTGGGGCAGACTGTTTCGCGAGGGGAATGACCGCAGTCAGTTCGGAGCTCAGGTCCAGGCGTATGCCGGGATCTACACGAGTCGAGTCAGCAACTTCCTCGCGTACTCACCTAACCAGGTCTTCCGATCACCTAGAGAGGTCATGCCCCACGAGCGCGCCTAGCCTAGTAGATGGACGCGTTTCCATTCATGACGCTCTCGATAAACCGGCGATATCGATTCCTGAGGGTGTTGCTACGCTGGATCGCGAAGTGTCCAAAGTTATCGAGCTGAATCAAGCCCGCCGACGCCTCTCCACCGCCGACGTTCCCGCCGTATGGTGGGATCCCCGCCGGGGCGATGCCCATGATCTCGAATAGCTCGATCTCTCGGAGGACGGGTTCGACGATTGGGACTCCACCCGCAGCAGCCAGCGCGAAGATAGAGTCGGGCGGTGTGTACTCATCGTTCAGGCCAGCCGTCATCAGGATGTGCTTATGAGGGTAACCCTCGGGCACATCCTTGAACCAAAAACCCGCATAGTTCACGGGATCGCCGGGCTCTATAAACGTTTGAAGTAAGCCAAAGACAGGATGCCACCGATCGGCGGTGTCGTCGGCGCCAAAGGTCACCACCTGCTGTACAAAATCGTTGATATCGACAGGCTCTGTCTTCTGCTCTAGCGTGACTGATAACTGAGCCCCAGCCGCGCTCAAGACTCCACCGAGCACATTCGGCTCAACGGCTAAGAAGAGTGGTCCATTGAGACCCCCTTGGCTATGACCCATGTAGACCACCCGTTGAGGGTCGAGCTTGACTCGGGCGCGCATCTCCATGACCCCCTCGTCCATGCCCGCATCGGCGGGTAGCTGCCCGTCGGGGTCGGCCTCTCCCATGTCCAGGTCACCCCCATCGGCTACGCCCCCGTCCCCGACCACGATATCCATGTCTGCTATACCGGCATCCGATGGGCTCACCGCCGCGTCTACCTCCCCAAGGTCAGGGGACACGCCGGCGTCAGCGACTGCACCTGCATCCAGCGGCAGCCCGGCATCGCTAATCCCGCTGTCCTGGGCAGGAGCCGGCTCCTCTGGGGGGGCCTCATCACCGGGATCGCTATCCATTTGTGTTCGCCGACGTCGCCGCTCTAAGTCCATATCAAAGGACTGAGCGACCTTGAGCAGGCTGACAAAGTCTAACGCCGACTGCCGGACATTATCGCGACCTGCGGCAGGCACTAAGAAATTGAAGAACACCAAGCTCACACAGGCTGCCGGATCGCTCGTCGTGTGGCATCCGTCGGGCCTCTTATCACGATAGGCGTGATGGATTTGGTCAATACTGAGTACAGCGATCCCCGCCCGGGCGAGAGTGAGCGCTACCTTCGCTCCAATAAAACTCCTGAAGTCTCCACCCGTCCCATGCCCATAGAGGACAACCGGCCAGCCACCAGGAGGCATCTCTTGCTCAAGAGGGATCGATAAAGCAAACCGCAGCTCTTCTTGGTCTGTAATGACCGGCTCGCCGTTCTCGTCAAACCCGATCCCTCCGGTCCCCTCGGCCAAGTAGGGGAGTTCACCTTGCTGAAACCGGGGGGCCATAT
>CALELH010000407.1 GCA_937902595.1 uncultured Myxococcales bacterium | reverse complement strand
TTCGGAGCTTCAACGCGGATGCGATCCGTGATCGCCCCCAACATGGGCAACAGGCTGTCCTGGATACCCAAAGTGAAGGTCTTCGTCGTTGTCTTTGCGTCAAAGGTCTCCGAGTCATCCATAAAGCGACGGACCGAGCTCAGAAGTCGTCTAAGATCCTTGCGAAGAGTCTCAGCGCGCGGAGTGGGCTGCATTATCTTGCCGACGCGAACAAGCAAGGGGTCATCGAAGGTCGCCCTGAGCCGGGACAACGCATGGCTAGCAGCAGACTGAGTCAACCCTAGTCGCTTTGACGCTTTTGTAACGCTCGCTTCGTCCAGGAGAACATCTAGGACGACGAGCAGGTTGAGGTCCATATTTCGGAGGGTCTTATAGTCCACGATATAGTCCGGAGGAAAACTTGCCACATTCTACACAAAACCGTGGAAACCATGAAACTCGGTTTGATGATGAAGCGCTAAACTTCAGGGCAAGCGGATACAGCGCCGCCCACCGACCAGGTGACTAACCTGGGCGCGCACCTCGCCGTGGTTGTCACCGAGATCAGTAAGAGGCCACAATGTCTCATCTCTTTAAGCGGTCCGGCGTTGATGGGGCGGGCGGTCTTTATCGGCTCTATCCTTGCGTACATGAAGACACCGAGTAATGCTGACTACCAATGCACTGAGTTCAAGTTCAGCGACGCGACAAGCACCCTGGACCCCCGACTGATTATTTGACCCCAAAAGGTGACCATGACCCCCATTGAACCTACCTGGCTCTCCGTTCTACCGGCTCTCGTGGCCATCGGGCTCGCCTTCGCGACCCGCCGAGTTATCCCTGCGCTGTTCGCCGCCGTCGTTACCGGTGGCATCGTCCTCGCAAGCCAGACCGGAAACACCTCCGACGCGAACGTCGTGAGCCGCTTTCTGCTGCCGGCCCTCGGCTCCAGCTCCTACGCCAAGATCTTGGTGATCTATCTCTGGTCATTGGGTGGGCTGATCGGCATCTGGGAGAAGACAGGCGGCGCTCGCCATTTTGCCACCGTCGTGGGCGGCCGAATGGCGAAAGGTCCCCGGTCCTCCTTAGTCTTTGCTTGGTTGGTCGGAGTGATCTTTCACCAGGGCGGCACGGTGAGCACCGTACTCGCAGGGACGACGGTGAAGCCCGTCACCGATAAGCACGATGTCGCCCACGAAGAGCTCGCGTATGTCGTTGACTCGACGGCGTCTCCGGTCGCCACGGTGCTGCCCTTTAACGCCTGGCCTGCGTACGTGGCGGCGCTGATCGTCGGCAGCGTCCCCGTGCTGCCGGACCTCGCCTCCGCTGTAAAGATGTTCTTCTCCAGCATCATGTTCAATTTCTATGGGGTTATCGCAGTCGTGATGACCCTCCTCTTCTCGCTCAATCTGCTGCCCTGGGTAGGTAAGCGGATGTCAGCTGCTCGAGAACGGGCTCGCGAGACCGGCGCCCTAGACGCCCCGGACGCCGAACCCATGCTGCCCCCAGAGACAGACGACGACGAGCAGTCCGATTACACACCGAGCCTCGCGGACTTCTTCGTGCCCATCGGCGTTCTCTTGTCCGTCGGCGTACTGCCGACCGTCTTATGGGATATGAACTTGATCGATGAGGCCTTTGTTGGGTGCGCCCTCTCAGGTATGGCGGTCGCGAAGCTGCGAGGGATGAAGCTCGGTGACATCATGGATGGCTTCATCAGCGGATGTCGAAGCATGACCATCGGCGCGCTCATTTTGGGCCTCGCGGTGACTTTGGCCAAGGTGACTAAAGACCTCGACACAGCTCAATATCTAGTGTCGCTCATGCAGGGACAGGTGCCGGTCGTCATTCTGCCAGCGCTCCTGACGGCGCTCTGTATGGGCATCGCGTTTGCCTGCGGATCCTCCTGGGGAACCTACGCGGTGGTCTTTCCCGTAGCCATGCCCCTCGCTTGGGCGCTCTTGCCGGATCCCACCTATCTCCAGATCTGCTTCGGGGCTGTCCTCGGTGGCGCGGTCTTTGGGGATCAATGCTCTCCCATCTCAGACACGACGATCCTGTCGAGCATGTTCACGGGCTGTGACCTCATGGACCATGTGCACACCCAAATCCCCCTCGCGCTCAGCGCCGCAGGCCTAGGAGCGGTGCTGTCGACCATCGCAGTTGTGCTCCTGACATAGCCCACGGGAGCCTTGAGCCCCCCTCGCTGAGGCCAGCTATCATCCCAACGCGACTCCATCTCTGAGCCACGCACTCCAGGCTCACCGCCTTCCATTAAATCTAACGATCTCGTGTTGCTTTCTACCAAACGTTAGATTAACGTCATTGCCCGATTTACCAAATAGAGAGGCCGCCGCAAATGAGCGCCCACGTCAAAAGTGCATTCCTTAGTCTCATCATCCTCGCGGCCTCGGCATGCGGTTCCGCAGAACAAAGCTCCGATGGCTCATCGGGGACCGATAGTAGTGCTGCAGTCCAAGAGGGCCTCGATGTGATGAGCTCACTGGCCGGCCGGTACGCCCACTACGATGTGGTTGCCTATGAGGACAACATCTTCGGAATGGAGATGCTCTCCCTGGTCGTCACCTATGGATTCACGACCCTAGAGATTGTTGATGGCGAGCTGGTCTCGGTAGACAGATTCTGCCACGCGGAGATGCCCTCAAATCTAGACTTCGAGAACATCGTCTCCGATGAATTCACCAGGGCGATCGTGCCGGAGAGCGTGGTCGTGTCGCTGATCAAGGAGGGTGATCGGTGGGGCTATCACCGACCCGCGACCCCCACCCCATTGGGGATCGATATGGAAGACGTCGATGAGCCTCTGCCTGACGCGACTGATGATCCCAGGATCACCGACGCCGATGGCGACGGAAAACCAGGGGTCACGGCGGGTATCATCCTACCTGGAGGCGAGCCTGGTGAGATCTACATGATCCGTAAAGAAGTCTTCGCCTACACACTCTACCGACAAGACAATGGACACCTGGTGGGGGTCGTCGAGGATAGCTCCGAGCAGCTCGTCATCGGAGCGGACCCCGAATGGCTGAATGTCCCGAGCCGTCCGGAGCAATTCGCAGACAGCGCCTTCAGCCCGATACACCTGGTTCCCCTCGCGGAGTCGGAGGCCGTCTACGATTGTGACGACTTGATGAGGGACGTCCCTACTCTGTTCCCGTCTCCCGAGCAGTTCTGGTAGCGCTCACGGGCGCCCTGCAATGGGTCGCTTAGGTGAGCAATGCGATCCTCACCATGACTCGGTGAGATCCTCAACTCTACCTCAGCGCTGGGCGCAGCCTCCTCAACGGATGATGGGTCTGAGCATCTCAAACGTATCGCGGTCCCGCTCTCCGATGTGCAGCTCCAGGTCGTGTCCGTATCGTGAGGCTTCGTCCAGCATAAGGTAAGCGGCGTCAATGGAGCGGATACGTCCGCCTCCCGACAAGAGTGGGCACGCGATTCTCTGACCGACGGTGCCCGTCTCGGCGACACGAAACATATCGGCGAGGACCAAGCGCGCGAGCTGCTTCTGGTCTGGTCGATCGGCTGGCTCATTCAAGCCGATGCCCGATGAGGAGCGAATCCCCGTGCCCAACGCACACAACCAGTCAAACTCTACCTCTGGCTGCGCCTCGAGGGCGCTCCAATGAGACCGGCCGTTGAACGGGTAGTCCGGTTGCTCCACATAGACATCGCTGAGACTATCCGCGCCCACCCGCCTGAGCAGCTGATGAGCCACGCTACCTTCGAGTCCCGGACGCAGTCCGTCCACAGGCAAGGCGATAGTGTCGGCCTCATGGATATCAAAGAGGTCCTTATTGTGCAGAAAGATCTTCATGGGCCTTACCTCGAATCCGGGTCGTCAAGACTAGCGTCAAACGGGCCTCTTCGAAAGCTCCGCTGAAGACACGCCGGCGAGACGTGCCGCGGACACCAACGTCCGCCTGAGGGCAGACGTTCGAAAATATCGGGTGAAGTTGATTCGCTGACCCAGCAAGGGTTGAATACGATACCTTGAACGCATTAATCCCGAAGGACAGATATAGCCTAGCCGCGTACGTGGTCATGCTTATCTTTACCGGCCTCGTATGGTCCGCATCATCTCAAAAATGCGAGACGGTAGACGAGGGCCTCTTCATCTCGGGAGGCGTCGCTCAGGTCCAACACCTTAACCCCAATATCGATCTCTCACACCCACCGCTGCTTCGATGGGTGGCGGGAATTCCAGCCGTTCTTTTCGGTGACGCACAGAGTCATACGGAGCCCCCATTCGTGCCAGAGGGGGCGGTTCAGCTACGCGGTAACAAGCTGCAGAAGACATTCAATTGGTCTATATTGA
>CALELH010000406.1 GCA_937902595.1 uncultured Myxococcales bacterium | reverse complement strand
CTCCCCGTCCCTGCATAGCCGAGCGCACTAAGGATATGAAGCTGGTGCTCGGTTTCATCGCTACGTTGGAGCTCGCGAACTAACTCCGCGACAATCGCCTGAGCCCGGCCTTCGTCGATGTCACGGAGCTGACCCGCGATATAGCCAATGCATTCACGGCTGGTGTACCGGAGTTGTGACGGTTTGTCGGCATATGCATATTCACTGATGACTCGAACCGTCTCGGGGCTCGCCGCCTTGACCTGGCAAACATAATCTACCAGACGCGCTTTCCGCTCCGACTCATCGGGCAACTGTTTGATAACCGAGACCAGCGCGGCCTGAGCTGAGGTGTGTCCTGCCTCCTTGAGGGATCCCCCGACGAGCTCATCTCGAACCTTGCTCTCAGGTTGGCTTAACAATGTCTTTCCCAGCCGATCGCTCAGCTCGGGGTTGAGGAAAACGAGTGCGGTAGCGGTCTGAAAAATCCCAACGCGCTCTCTCTGAGAGCAGTTGTCGGCGCTCGCCACACACGTGTCGATCGTCTTCGAGATCGTCTCGTAGGTTTCTGTACCCACGTGCTGGCGATAGAGGCCGCGAATCACTTCTCGTGAGAGACCAGGCTCGTGCAGACCGCTTCCTGAATACATGCGCTTCAAACGACGCGTGTACTCTAAGAGTTTGGTCTGTTCGGCGAGAGGGATGGGACGACGCTCTTTCAGCTCAAGGTGCGCTGTCCGACTTGCAACTCTGAAGACATCACCTCCAATTTGGTCAGTGTGGACGACATCTCCGGTCATTTTTTGAAGCTCGCCCTGCTTTACAACCAGATTCAAGACACCGGATGGCGTGGTTCGACGCCCGAAGCTCATCTCGTCTGTCCAGTCAAGCTTGCCCGGTATATGAGCCAAGGAGCGCTTCTCGAGTCTTATCCCTTGGCTTCCATTATCGTTCTTGCCACATACGTCTTTGAATAGAGCGTCAAGCGGGCTCCACAGTCCCCGGCCACTTCCCCGTAGACATCGACCATCAACGACCCGGTACTCAACCTGAAAATCACCGTCCGTGTCGCTCTCGACGGTCGTCCATCGAGAGCTCGTTATGGCGGGACTAAGAAACTGAATCGTCGCGACAACTTTCCGAGCCAGCTGTCGGTGCGCTGAAGGATACTCATCAGGAAACCAGAGACGACCGACGCCTCCGTCAGGGTTCATTTGAATGACTAGGGCCGGATCGGGAGCCTCGAGTTTGACCTCTGGTTGCTCCTTCCCGTTTGTCACCATCCAAATTCGACGCCAAGTAAACTGATACACCTTCAGTTCAACGGCGGTAGACGACGGGAGGGTACGGACGCTCAGACTGTAGTCGATCTCATACCGGACCGACTTTTGTCCCAAGGAGACCTTATCAACGTCGACGCCCTGGCCCAAGCTCGCAAGCTTGTCCAGGTTTGCTTCGGCCTGACCTTTAAGGGATCCCACGTATAATTGTTCGAGGGCCAAGCCATCACTGGTGAGCTGTCCTCGATCTGCTCGAGCTGGTTCCACAAAAAAAACACTAGACGCTGTGACTAAAATGCTCAGAACAAGAGTCGCCGTGTAGTCCCCGAGTTGGGTTCGTTTCGCTGAGAATGTGTTCATGATCACCTAGCGATTATCCCAGTCAAACGGGGCCGACACAAAGGACCAATGACAGGGCCAGGGCCAGCACTGCATGTGTTGGATCGATTAGACAGAATGTTTAAATTGCATTCGAGATTGTGTCCACGAATAAAAAGTTGAATACTTCGTTCGCTGAATCGTCATTGGGTAGTTCGTCTTGCCGTGGGTTGGATTTTTCGTCTTGCCGTGGGTTGGATTTACTGCCGAACTAAACGTGAGATACGTTCCGTGAAAAACACGGAAGTCAGATAGTCTAATATTTTGTATTAGGGGGGGATGAGATGAAGAAGATTTTATTTATGTTCGCTGCCGCTGCAGCGATGATCGCTATGCCAATTTGGAGCGCAGGTGCTGCACCCGCGCCCATTAAGCATAAGCCTTTTACCACGGGCGAGTTGTCTAAACTCTACGGTAAGAGCGGTGCCCGAGGTGGCAAGCTCCAACTGCAGAAGCGCTTCCAGAAGAAGGGCGCTCGCGGCAAGAAGGTGAGCCAGGAAAAAATTCTTAAGGCGGCCAACAAGCTGGCTAAGAGGCTCGCCGCAAAGGGCATCGACGTCCGTGACAAGAGTTGGCAGTCCAAGCTCGTAAAAAAGAGAGCAGCAGCGCTCAAGAAGGCCAACTCTGGCTGGCTAAAGCTCAAGAATAAGAAGCCCATCAAGCTCGTCACCAAGTCGAAGACGGGCTTCCGCTTCTTTAAGAAGGGCAGCCGCGGTAAGGCGGATCGCCGATTTAAGGTCGATGGCAACCATAAGCTGGGCAGCTCTGGTGCTCGTGGCGGCGGCAAGAAGCAGGAGTATGTATGGCAGAAGTCTACGGACGCTTATTCCTGGGGCAACAAGAAGTGGTTCCGCACAGAGAACAAGACCGGTGTCAGCCTACGAGCTAAGGCAAAGAACCTTAAGTTTAAAGCCTACGCGAACTCCACCCTTTACGTCTTCAAGAAGAAAGACAATGTGTTCGATACGGCCCTAACGCTCACAGCCACGGACAAGAAGTTCAGCTCTGCCTTCCACGTTACTCTAGGTATGGGCAAGCCGTGGAAGCCTGGCGCTCTCAACTTCAGCAAGAACGCTGCACTGGACATCTCGGGCAAGCAGGAAAAGAGTTTTAACTGGAATCGCAAAGGTAAGATCGACCTCGATGTAATCGAAGCCGGGTATACTTTGAGCTTCAGCGCATCGGCCGGTGTTCACTACTCGGTTAAGTTGAATCCAACCCTAGCCGCTGCCAGCGCGAAGCCATATGTGAAGGCAACGGCAGCCGCGAGCGCTTTCGCTGAGTGTCTTGCTGGCGCGTGCTGGGGTCGAGTGTCTGGTTCGGCCACGATCATCGATACCTACTTGGATGTAGCTGGCGAGGCTGAGCTCAAGAACGATAATAAGGGCCTCTACGTAGTCACTCAGGCGCACGCGGCCTATAAGGTCGTAGCGCTCAAAGGCAAGATCAAGGCGGAGTGGGACTGCTGGATTTTCTGTAGTAAGGAGACGAAGAACCTCACCAAGTCCGGTGGTGCCATCGACAAGAAGGACGACATCTTCCGATTGAATCAGAAGAAGACCTACCTCATCGGTGGTAAGGCATCTGGCGGTAAGAAGACGCCTGCTGCCGCAGCGGTCGCTCAGAGCGCGAAGAAGTTTGGTAAGGTTTTTAACGCGTGGAAGTGGAACTTGGTGAAATGCCCCGCGGGTCACAAGTGCATCGTCAGCAAGATGAACTCTAAGCTGGCCCTCAACACTCAGGCTGAGAACTATTCTGCAAAAGCGACGGCCTACAACAAGGGAATGTGGAGCGCCCACTGGAAGCTTCACAAGGTCCGTGGTCAGAAGGACACCTACCGCATCGTCAATCGATGGAAGGGCAAGAAGAAGAAGTTCAAGAGCTGGCCAAGCCTCATCGTCGAGGGCGGAAAGCTTAAGCTGCGCGTCATGTCTAAGAATCGAGGCGACAAGAAGGGCCACTGGATCGTGACGACGAACAAGGACGGAACTCGAACGATCAAGAATCGTGCGAATCCGAAGATGATCCTCGGTACGAACGGTAAGAAGACCGGTCTTGGTGCTAAGCTGCAGTAAGCGGCAAGTACGCTTTGAAAAAGCCCGCCAATTGGCGGGCTTTTTTGTGTCGTGTGCTCCCGCCATCCCCCTCAAGAGGGGCCTACTTCTAATGGACTAGTTCGCCGCGATCACCTATCGCCTGCGGCCTGTATACCTTCCACTGTTCGTTTACGTATCTCCAGGGACACCTAGCCCATTTCAAGGGCGTCGTCTCTGAGGAGAGCGTCTCATTGGGCGTCCGCCCAGCGAACCGCTTCCTCAATCATGATTGGCGTCAAAGGTACGTCTTGGGCCCCTGTCTGCTCCGCTGCGATGGCGTCGACAGTCTCCATGCCCTCGATCACCTCTCCGAAGACTGCGTACCCGTCATTACCTGGGGCGTAATTTAGGAAATCGTTATCGATGTGATTGATGAAGAACTGACTCGTCGCGCTGTTTGGATCCATGGTTCGCGCCATGGCGACGCTCCCTCGAAGGTTGCGCAAGCCGTTCATGGATTCAATGGCGATGGGCGGGCGCGTCGCCTTGCGCTGGCCGTTCGCGAGGAGCCCGCCTCCCTGGATCATGAAACCGCTGATCACGCGATGAAAGATCGTCTGCCCTTGCCCGTCTCGACCATCGAAGAAGCCATCATCGACGTACTGTAGAAAGTTCTGGGCCGTGATAGGCGCGCTCTCAGGATCTACGCGGATCACGATGGTCCCTAGGCGCGTCCGCAGCAGAACGTCGTTAGGCGTCACCGCCACACCACCGTCGACCCGACTTGCGTCTATACCCTGCCCAGCGTCCTGCGCTGGCGTCGAGGATGCGTCACCTTCAAGCGCCGCGACATCCTGCACGCTGCCCGCAGCGTCCTCCGAATTGCCCATCGCGTCCATGGACGAGCCAGCATCGAAACAATCAACAACACACGGCGCGTCTCGTGAGTCAGAAGAGCCCGCATCTCCAGCGCACCCCACCGCCATAGCGAGCAGCACAGACACCACAATCCCAATGCATCTCTCATTCAAAGTCTGCACGCGCGCACCTCCAGGCTGGTTCCAACCAGCGTCGTTCTCGACCTCCTCAAGGTGGTCGAAGCTCAGTTTAGAGCGTGAGGCTGATTCGAGATAGACGATTATTGCTGATCTCATCGTGAACCGACCTAAACGAGAGGATGGCCCCAAGATGATGGACCCTACAATTTTCTATACTTGCCTATCGTCCAGACTTGGTGCAGTGTCCCGGTCATGAAGAAATCAATCATCGTTTTTATCTCGCTTATCGCTTTCGTCGGCTGCGCTCAGAAGTCGACTTCGGACAAGGCTGCGCCTAAGGCGGAGACGCCAAAGGTTGAGGTCGCCAAGGGTAAGGAAGGGGCTAAGAAACCCAAGACCGTGCCCATGAAGGCCCCGACCAAGGTGGCTCCTCCAAAGACCGTAAAGGCTCCTAAGGCTGCGCCTGGGCCAATCCCCGCGCCGGCCGATGTCGCTGCGGCACCAGTTGACGCCGTGAAGACGGCTTCAGGTCTGGCCTCGAAGGTCATCAAGAAGGGTACTGGTACGAAGAAGCCAGCGGCGACAGACACCGTAAAGGTGCATTACACTGGATGGACAACCGACGGTAAGATGTTCGACAGCTCCGTCGCGCGTGGCCAGCCAACAAGCTTTCCTCTCAACCGAGTCATCAAGGGTTGGACAGAGGGCGTCGCGCTGATGGTCGTTGGAGAAAAGCGACGCTTCTGGATCCCAGGGAACCTCGCGTATGGAGACACTCCTAAGCGACCGGGTGCCCCGGCAGGAACCCTCGTCTTTGACGTCGAGCTACTTGAGATTGAGAAGGCTCCCTCCCCAGAGGAGGCTAAGGCTCAGTTTGATGCTTTCGCCGCCTCTGTGAAGAAGGGCGCCGACACAGTGTGCGCTTGTAAGGACATGACCTGCGTGCAGATGTCGATGATGGCGATGAGCAAGGTCCGACCGCCCAAGGGCCGACCAACGCCAGAGCAGATCGCGCTGGTGAGTCCTGACATGAAGCGCCTCCAGGATTGTGGCCAGAAGCTTCAGGCGGCTGCCCGACCTCCCGCCCCAGCAGGCAAGATGGCGCCGGCGCCAAAGGCACCAGCAGGCAAGTAAGCTCTCCTAGGGGACGGCACATTCATTTGTCTCCCCATGCTCCGATCCATCGATGCTCAACAAACCGGGTGGGTGCGCTGCCCCACCCGTGGTTGACTTAAACCGATGGTTCCAGAATTCCCGACACTGATAAAGGCGTCCTTACTTGTCGCCGGGGTTTTCTGGATTAAGGCTGCTTGGCGTACCCTCCCCTCGGAAATCGAGGCTTTCAGAGCGTCAACGAACTCCACCGATCGAAGAGCGCAGATCTTTGTTTGGCTCTTGAGCCTTGGCGTCCTTATATCCGTAGGCTGGTACCTCACTCGCCTGATTGTTGACTTCACCGTCGGCGTCACGCTGTGAGAACGATACCAGCCAAACTCAATCTTTGAGCGACGACCGATCAGCTTGTCCCAGAGATGTCGAATATGTCGGTCCAAATACATAGCCATGGTGTGTTAGCGTTATTTTATGATGACGCTCGGACACTACCTCCAGACACTCAGACGCCAATCCGGTCTCACTCAGGGCCAAGTCGCACAGGCCATTGGCCTCTCGGGTAACAGCCTCATCTCGAGAATCGAATCCGGGCAAACGACACCAAGCACCAAGGTGATCAATGAGCTCGCCCGTCTCTTTGATCAAGATGTCGAAGCGCTCACCGCTCGGTCCACTCAGAGGAACGATGGCCACGCGGTAATCCACGCCGAGCTCGACGCGATGGCGCGAGAGGCTGACCTCGCACGGGCACAATTGTCGACAACGGTCACGAAGATGCTCGATGACTTTGATGCTCATCGCGAGACTCTGGGTAACTTCTTGGTGGGCTCGAAGCTCAATCTTGTTTGGGCGTTGCCGCGTAAGCTAAAGCGGGAGCGGCAAGCACAAACGGTGTGGATACTCAGCCCTGAGCTGGAGTCTGAGACATGCGTGCCTGGCGTGAGAGCGACCGTCGCGAATAACCTCGCTCGCGGCGCGACCTATCGCTATCTGATTCCAAATCGACCGGAGGTGGTCCATCGAGCCAGAGACCTCTTAACCCAGCTTGGAGAGCATTCAATCGAATTTCGGCTAGGCAGCGACGCTCTATTCGACTTCGCCGTAGAGACGGTAATTTACGACGCAGAGACAGAGAGTAGACTTAGCTTAATGGTCGCTCCGACTCGAAGATCCGAGTTCGACATCGTGCTCGGCACAAATACAGCCGATCGGTTTGAGGCGTCTTTCTCGAAGCAATGGCTCGCTCATCCTATCCTTAAGTGAGGACGGGGTATCACCCCTCTAGGACCACTTAAAGTCGAAGCCGGCCTCCCTCAGATATTCAGCCTCTTGCTCTAGGTCCGCCTGAGTGAGCGGTCTCTCTTCGAGCCACCCCTCGGGAAAACGAACCGAGAGTTGCTCTCCGTCGACCTGGAAATTCAAGTCTGGTCTCGGTCTTGGGCTGCGGGTTCGATTGAGCCGACTCGCCAGCCGCAAGAGGACCGTCAAGCGAAGCGCTCTTTCGCTCCTCGAGCCGACGAGGGCCACCGTCCGTTTCGAGTTCAAGCGCCGACGTTGTCCCTGCAAGAGGGCCGCCAGAAGCGACTGCTGTTCTCGCGAAAAGCCAAGCATATCGGAGTTCGCGACCAGATACGCGCTGTGTCGATGATAACCCGCATAGCTGATCGCTTTACCGATCTCGAGTAGCGCTGCCCCCCAAGATAGCAGCTTCTTGTCCTCAGCTGTATCCATCCCCCAGGCAGGCAAAGCGGAAGAGGCTAGTCGTAAAACCAACTCCTGAACCCTCGAAGCTTGGGCTTTGTCTACCGAATATCGCTCGCACATTCTCTGAACCGTCTCTTCACGTACATCGCCTAAGCCATCACGACCGATCAACTCGTAGACGACTCCCTCTCGGAGAGCTGAAGGCGAGGCCGACATCTCCCGAATGCGAAACGCACGAAAGAGACCGGCTAGGATGCTGACGCCCCCCGGGAAAACGGGTGCGCGTTCAGGCTTGAGTCCTGGGAGCTGAAGGGTGCCTAGACGGTCCTGAGCGCCGATCTCCGTCACAAGCCAGTCCATGTCTTCTCGACTGATTTTGTGGCGACCACGACCGCACTCTTTGAGCACTGACTGCACCGCGTTAATCGTGCCCGAAGACCCCAGAGCCCGTTCCCACTCTGCGTCTCGATACGCGCGCATCACAGACCCAACCTCGAGCCTTGCCGCCACGATCGCCTTCTGTATCGCCGGTTCAGTAATACGTCCATCGTGGAAGAAGCGCTGCGTGTATCCAACGCAGCCCATATACAAGCTGTCCGCACGGTATATTTCAGCCCCAGCGCCAATTATGCATTCAGTACTTCCACCCCCAATGTCTATAACAAGGCGGCGGTGACCATCGTCCTGAACATCATGGCTTACGCCACGATAGATCAGCCTGGCTTCTTCCATGCCAGAGATCACTTGAATGCGATGTCCTAAGGCGCGCTCTGCGTCGATCAAGAATTCACCAGAAGGATCACGCCGAAGAGTGTTCGTCCCAACGGCTCGCACATTGGACTCTGGAAACTTGGACAGCATATGGCCAAAGCGTGTGAGGCACGCGATGGCGCGCTCCTTGGCGTCGCTCGCGATATACCCCTCGCTGGTGAGCCCAGCTGCGAGCCTGACCCTCTCTCGAAGTCGGTCGATGACACGTACTTCTCCATCGACCTGCTGAACGGTGAGCAGGTGGAAGCTGTTCGACCCTAGATCGATCGCGGCGTAGGTATGACTCATGGGCATATCTACTCGCCTCTCAAACTAGAGACCATTGGTGTAATCTCCCCGCCGCTTCCCATCCGACTCTCTGCCTGGAACTATCCATCGGTAGCACGAGACACGACGTTCAACCAAGCGCCAATACTCTCTCTGGTGACCGTATTTGCCTTCCTATAAACGGTAAGTAATGCGCTTTCGCACTTACTCCCTTGCATTACGATCCCAGCGCGGCTTTTCTGGTAGCGTCCAGCGACTCCGAGAGGCGTATGTCAAACGAGTATTCGATACCCAAGAAGATCGGCCGATATGACGTGCTCGGCGAGCTCGGAGGCGGTGGAATGGGGGATGTTTACCGCGTTCGCCATGAGACCGGGGGCCGAGAGCTCGCGCTCAAGGTACTGAAATTCACCTACCCTCGGGCGCTACACTACTTTAAGCGAGAGTTTCGTGCCGTCGCCTCATTGGCCCACGAGCACCTGGTCTCGCTCTACGACCTTCACTACGAGAATGACCAGTATTTCTATACGATGGAGCTCGTGGATGGCTGCGACATGTATGTCCACGTCAACGGGCATAATAGGGTTGTCCTGGACGCTAATGTCCTCTGCACTCCAGCCCGCCTTGAGCGCGTGCGTCAGGCGACGATACAGCTGCTCCGAGGGCTCGCCTTCTTACACCATCACGAGCGCGTTCACCGCGACATCAAGCCGTCCAATATCCTCGTAAATAGCGAAGGTAGAGTGAAGCTCGTCGACTTTGGCATCGTAAAGGAGTTGATCCCCGGCGGTGAGGGCCAAAGTCTCTCTCAGGTCTTTGGGACATCAACCTACTTCAGCCCTGAGCAATCCCTAGGCTCTCACGTCGGTCCAGAGGCCGATCTCTACTCCGTCGGTGTCCTCCTGTATGAATTGCTCTGTGGTAGCCCTCCTTTCACGGGAGAGAGCGCCATGGTCGCGTTAAAGCATCGTACGGAGCCGCCGCCATCGCTCGTCCAGCGCGTGCCTGGCGCCTCACCGGACCTAGTCCTGGTCTGCATGAAGCTGCTTAAGAAGAAACCAGAGCAGCGACCAACCGCGAGAGAGGCGCTCGAGATGCTCCAAGCCGATACGGGCTTTGAGCTCTATGAACCGGAGTTCATTGGTCGAGTCGCAGCTAGACGCGTCCTGTTTAACGCTCTGGATGGGGTCCGAGAGGGACAAGGCCGCCTGGTCATCATCGAGGGCGAGAGCGGGATTGGAAAGACCAAGCTCCTCAAGGAGTTCGGCAGCGAAGCGCGCGTACGTAACGCACGTCTGTTTACCGGTACCTGTGTACAGAGAGACCACGTTCCCATGCGAGGCCTGGACACCTTAGTCGAGCGCCTAGCCGAGGCTTATCGCAAAGAGACCGCGCGCGTCATGAGGCGCTTTGAATCTGGTGAGCGAGCCGCATTGATTAACGCCTTCACGTTCCTGGGAGAGTTGCTCCCTGTCGAAGAGCACGGCCAAGATGATCGGCGTTCAACCGCCGCCTCCGGTCTTCATCGTCTGCTGACTCGCTTGTCAGAAACCCGATTATTGGTGCTCGTCATCGAGCAACTTCATCTGGCCGATGACTCCGTCTTTGATGTCCTTGAGAGCCTCCATGCAAGCGGTGGTCTACCACCGGTGCTCATCGTCTGTACGGTCCGACCCGACCTCATTGAGCCCACGAGCCGCCCCTCGGACTTCCTTGAGTTTGCTTACCGTTCGCCAGCGACTAATAGAGTCGCACTAGAGACCTTCTCATTGGATGAAACCAGGCAGTACCTGCGGAGTAACCTCAAGCTGCCCCTGATTCATCTCGCCGAATATATTCACGAAGAGACCAAGGGTAACCCGCTGTTTGTGAGGGGAATGGTAGACGCAATTCGCGTGAGCCCTGGCAACCCTATTCCGACTCTCAGAGAGACCGTAGCTCGTCAACTCGAAGCGCTGGGTGATGCTCCTCAAAGGATCGTACAGGCCCTCGCCGTCAACACGAACCCTCAATACGCCAACGAGGATCCACTGCCGGTGAAGACTCTGACGGATGCGACCGGTTTAGACATCGCCAGTCTCTACGACGCGCTGAGGATCTTGAGCGCCCAAGATATCGCCGAGCTCTCCACGAATATGGATGGCGTCGCCTTCGTTGTCGGCAGCCACGAGAAACTGATGAGCCTTGTGCGAGAGAGTTGTGACTCCATCACCTGGCATACGCGTCTGGCGGAGGCTCATGAAAAGAATCGGGGGCCGGCTCGATCCATAGAGTTTCATTGGCGCCAAGCCGGCCAGCCTGATCGAGTCTGGTCATACGCTGAAGCGGAGGTCGAGAGGGCGTCGAACAACGATGGTGACCACCCAAGGGCCGTAGAGATGATCGAGTTAGCTTTAAACTCACCATCATCGGAGATTGACCGCGTCGCGCTACACAGAAAGCTCATCACGAGCCTTGAGCGCTGCGGACGCTATCGCGAAGCAGCGGAGGCCATCGAGCGTCTGGAAGAACTAGATCCTGAAGAGGCGTATGTTCAGCTCGCTCGTCGCTGTCAGTTCTACCTTCGCTCTGGAAACCTCGCCGCTTTCGAGCACCACTCGCAGGATCTCCCGAGACGCCGACATGCCTCCCTAGCCGATCTTCTGATCGAGTTCTTACCGAATCGCGCAGCCACCTTCATTCGCGATGGAGATGGCCCGCTGGAGCTTCTCGTGAGCGCTCGACTTAAAGCTCAAGACATCGATGACCGCTCCATCGCAGAGGCCGGCGCAATTATTGAGAAGTGCGAAGAGAGTATCCGCGGATATGCTGCCGACTGGGTGCTTCCCCTAGCGTTAGCTCGCTTAGAACATGCCCAGGCAGATGGTCGTGATGATGGGGCCATCGAATATGCGCACGCGGCGCTGGAGAGCGCCCCTGATGAAATGGCCTCTCTGCTGCCGAAACTCCTACTCAAGATCGCGCTGGGGCGCTCCTTCTTGGAGGGCGGGCACATCGACGCTGCGCGTAGCTTGGTGGGTAGCCTGGTTCGCGAAGCTCACAAACGAGGACTCCCGAGCATCTTGACCCTGGCGTGGTTACTCCAAGCACGGGCAACTCTCGCGAGCGGCGAGTCGGTGATCGCTGATGGATATATGGAGGAGATCGCATCAGAGTGGCCACCAGAGCCGCCGTCCTTGCCTCACCTGAGATTGCATCTTACCCGCGCGGAGCAGCTGCTCACAGCTGGGCAATTAGGCGACGCAGAACAAGAACTCGATCACGTAGACTCCTCATCACGTCTCGCGCCCTTCGCTCGACATCGTGAGCTCGCTCGGCGCAAGGCGATCTTAAGAGCGAGAATCGCCCTGCGTCGGTCCTTTGAAGAGTTCATCTCAGGAAAATCTATCAGCGCTCGCCTCGATGTGATTCGCAAGAATCTCACCGGAACCCGGCCTGTCGCCTCGGACTGGATCGCCCTTGTCAGCGCCTTCGACCTTTTGAAATCAGAGAAAACCCAAGCGGCGTTAAGATTGCTTGTCGACACTCTCGATTCGCCTTCAACGAATGAGAACGCCATCACAAACGCCATCATCTTGGGGCTGATTTGCGCCGTGAAGCAACATGGAGGTCAGGGTGGCCATCGGGAATGGACCCGGGCGACGGACAGCCTCAGTGGCGTCGGAGCCGCGACACCACCGGAGCTATCAAAGCTCGCGGAGCTTCAAAGAGAGAAATCGACAAAGCCGCCACCCGCTTAGCGCGTTGACAGCTGCGGGATGTCACCATAGGGCTCTTCATTGACGTATACTTGTCCCACTTGGAGAGGGACAAAGACTTCGGTGAGTGTGGTCTCGCGATAGAAGACATGGATGCGAAGGACATATGTCTTCTCAGGATCAAGGTTGAGGTCCTCGATAGTCAAGACACGCGGCCTCTCTCCCTGAACAAAGATCTCTCTCTGCTCTAGCTGTGGCTGGCGCATCACCTGCTCTTCACGCCCGATCTCCATGGCTCCGCCGTCACCGTCAGGCTCTAAGAGAACGTAGGCCCAATCGACCCCCGCGATCCCCTCCTCGTCGACGAGGCCAAGCAGATACTTGAAGGTAAAATCGACGGCGACACCTGCCCCATCCACGGAGGTAAGCTCAGCACGAGACACCTTCGCACGAATTTCCCAAAGACCGTCCTCGACTTCATCCTTGATCGCACAACCGATGAGAGTCGATAAGACGGTCATGACCAAGATGGCTCGCTGTAACATGAAAGCTCCCTGAACTCAGTGATGAGAGTGTAGCTGGTCGGGGACACATGATCCAAATCGAATCATTTAGAACGTTCTCTCTCGTTTTCGAAGTCCGACCTCAGTAGAGTGGTCGGCCTCTCAACAATCGTACTATCGCTCAAGAAGGAAAGGAGCGCGCATGGCTACGCTTGCCGAAACATTGCTTGAGCCGTCGGCTCGACCATCGGTCGTCAAAGACTTTGTCCAGGTCATCGAAGACGAAGTCCGAAGCAAGTCTGGACTCAAAGGGCTGGCGATCAAGACCGCGTTTAAGACGGTGAAGGCCTTCAAGCCTGGCATCATCCCGGCCGTCGCTGATGTACTTCTGGACGAGTTCGTGCAAGCACTAGAGCCTTTGTACGAGGAGTTCTCAGCCACCGACGGCGATGATTTTGGCAAGTACGTCGTTCGACATGGAGACCGGGTCGCTGAGACTCTACTGTCCATAACGGATCGACGCGCAGACGGTAGTAAGCACAAGACTCTAGTTAAGGCCTACCGTAAGCTGAGGCCTCAGGGTAAGAAGCAGGTCGTCACTGCGATGCCGCGCATAAGCGATATGCTGCGACGGCAGGGCGTCTAAGGAGTAAAGATGACGGGTGAATCTCGTATTGGACTGACGGACTTTGGATTAGCTGCGGGCGATGAAGTCTTTAGCGATCAAGGTGAGGAAGGTCTCGCCTATTTTGGTCGGTTTGGCGTGGATGAGGGTCTCTTTCGCGGTGCGTTTGAGAAAGCGCTTAGCCGTGGAGCTGACTGGGCAGAGCTGTTCTTTGAACATCGCGTCGGTCACACGCTCGGGCTGGAGGACGGCTCCGTCAACCGCGCCTACTCATCGGTGTCTCTAGGCGTAGGCATACGGGTAATCAGGGGCGACCAAACCGGTTATGCATACACCGAAGATCTGACTCGAAGCTCTGTTTTGGAGGCAGCCGCGACAGCTGCTGTTGTGGCCGAAGGAGCTGCCAGCGACGCACCAGTAACGTTCAATGCCGCGCCGAGTCCGAACCGTTACCCGGTCCAGATTGGGTGGGACTCAGTTGGCGTAACAGAGAAGATGCCCGTTCTTCAACGTGTCAACGAGCGTGCCTTCGCCGCCGATCCAAGCATCGTCAAGGTTCAGGTTGGCTTCGCAAATAGCAGCGGAGCCATGTTGGTCGTCGATTCGACCGGCAGACTCCAATTCGATCGTCAGCCAATGACCCGAATTAGCGTTAACTGTACTGCGGAGAGAGATGGCCAAAGAGAGAGCAATGGCTACAACACGGCGGGTCGACAGGGATTCGAGTTTTACTCAAACGACCGCGTCGACACCCTCACGGACGAGGCGATAAAACGAACACTCTTCCTCTTCGACGCCGGAACTGCGCCTGCGGGTAGTCTACCCGTTGTGCTCGCGGCCGGGTCTTCCGGGATTCTGCTACACGAGGCGATCGGCCACGGCATGGAGGCTGACTTCAACCGCAAGAACATCTCTGTGTACAGCGACAAGCTGAACAAAGTGATCGCACCAAAGGACGTCACCATCGTCGACGACGGTACGCAACACTCAGCAAGAGGCTCCATCAACGTGGATGACGAGGGCAACACGGGCCAGCGTACTGTCCTCGTTGAAAACGGCGTCCTCCGTACCTATATGCACGACCGAATCAGCGCTAAGCACTATGGAGTGGAGCCCACTGGTAACGGCCGGCGGCAATCCTTCCGGCATGCACCTCTACCCCGAATGCGGAACACCTATATGATGCCGGGGCCACGAGACCCTGAGGAGATCATCGCATCGGTCGATCGAGGCATATACGCTGAGACCTTTACGAATGGCCAAGTCATGATCGGAGCCGGTGACTTCACCTTCTACATCAAGACTGGGTATCTCATAGAGAATGGCAAGCTGACGCGACCTATCAAAGACACCAACATCATTGGAAACGGCCCGGAGGTTCTCGAACGGACTGACATGGTTGGAAATGACTTTCGTTTCGATGAGGGCGGTTGGGTCTGCGGCAAGGATGGTCAGTCCGTCCCTGTCTCACTCGGCATGCCAACAGTGAGGGTCTCAAGCGTCACAGTTGGTGGCGTAAACGAGGGTCAGCCATGAGCGATATGATGGAAGCAGCCCACAAGGCGATGACTCTCGCCCAGGCCAGCGGGGCCGACGAGGTCGCGCTGAGCTTGTCACGATCTCGTGGCGTAGACTTGGAGTGGCGTGATGGAGCGATCGAGCGTGTTCAAGAGCAGACCCGACAATCCCTGAGCACAGAGATCTACGTCAACGGCCGATACAGCGCCAGCTCGACCTCAGACTTAAGGCCTGATGCACTTCGGAGCTTCTTCTCTGACGCGGTCGAGATGACGAAGTTGCTCGAACCGGACCCACATCGCAGCCTACCGGACCCCAATCTGTACGAAGGCCGAGCTGACGTTGATCTTCAGCTCGCTGACTCAAGTCATTCCAACCAAGACGGCGCCGGACGCCGAGCACAGTGTGAAGAACTTGAGACGCTGCTGAGAGAGGGCGCCGAAGATCTGCCGATCGTATCCGTGGCGACGACCGTGAGTGACAGTATAGGGCACAGCGCTCGAGTCCATTCGAATGGATTTGAGGGCGCTCGCGCTGGCACCTCCTTCTCTGCATCGGCGATGGTCACCGTCCTCGACGAAGACGGACGCAGACCAATGGGCTGGGAGTACTCTTACCGACGGTTTCAGGAAGACCTTGATCCTTTGGAGTGGATCGCTCGACGCGCTCGTGAGAAGGCGAGAGCGCAGCTGGGTGCCACCCAGGTAAAGACAGGCAAGTACACCATCGTCCTCGAGAACCGCGCAGTGCCTCGTCTGTTGAGCGCCCTACTCGGCCCGATCTCGGGGCCAGCGCTACAACAGCGTCGAAGTCTCTGGGAAGGCCGGCTAGGTGACCAGATCACGAGCCCACTACTGACGATCTACGATGAACCACACCTCGTTCGAGGCCTCAACTCCTCGCTCTGGGATGGTGACGGTTTCGCGACACAGCGCAGGCCGATCATCGAAGCAGGTGTACTCAAGACATATCTGATCGATCAGTACTACGCGCGGAAGATGGGCATAGAGCCGAGCGGCGGCGACACCCACAACCTCGATTGGACGCTCGGAACAAAATCTCTCGACGGCCTGGTCTCGGATGTCGAACACGGCGTCTTTATCGACCGCTTTCTCGGTGGTAACAGCAACTCAACGACGGGTGAGATTAGCTTGGGATGCGCCGGGCGGATGATCCGTAATGGCGAGCTCGCTGAACCTGTCTCCGAAGCGAACCTCTCAGGTCACTTCGGGCAGATTTGGGAGCAGTTGATCGAGCTGGGGAACGATCCTAATCCGAACAGCAGCAGCGGAGCTCCAAGCTGCGCCTTCTCAAACGTTCAGTTGTCAGGT
>CALELH010000405.1 GCA_937902595.1 uncultured Myxococcales bacterium | reverse complement strand
CCCCTGAACGCCCGCTTATCCTCATGTTTGACTCAGACATAATTTCTGTTAGTCGCGCCACCTCGGTGATCAGCCGGTCATTCTCCTTCTTGCTTTCCAGCAAAACATACGTACCGGCACCTAGAACGATGGTGCTCGCGGCCAACGAGATGCTCGGCCAAAGCCAGCCTACGGACGCGGAGTTAGCCCCTACACCGGGTGGCGGAGACTGAGCGATCGGAGCCGCTGAATCCTCTTCTTGACCAGGAAGCATTGAGATGTGTAGCGGGGAGTTCTCACCGGGCCGAACCTGAACAGTCCGCCTCTGCGTCGGCCTACCCTTTATCTCGAAACTTAAGGCCTGTGGACCTGCAAAGAAGAGCAGCGTGTCGGGAGTCAATCCAACGGCCTGGCCTGAAGACCAGATGGTCGCTGCCGGCGGATTGCTGGTTAAGGTCATTCGCCCCAAACATCGCCGAACGTCCCTCGACTTTCCGTTAAAGCCCTCGCTTCGTCTGTGAGTCTTAGCCTTTTTTCTTCCTTGCTGAGTCGCAGCGAGGTCAGCCAGAGTGTCGCTCTGCCTTAGGAAGCTCTCGGCCAAGTTGTCCGCCATGAGGACCAACCGACCCTCCTGGTTGCTCGGCTTCACATGGGCGCAGAGCTTACACCGAGACTCTCCGAGGTCTGTGCATCGGCCGCAGTCTCGAAAAAACTGCTTTAAGGTGCTCCGAGTCTCATCACAGAGCGCATGGGGCGTGTTCGATTGTCGAGCGATGTCACCGTACAAGGACACCGAGGTCATTAGTAATCTGGGAGATGGCCTCAGGGCCGCCGCCGCTCGAAAGCGAGCCACTGACTCCCTTAGGTTCCCTTCGCGGAGCTGCGTCTTCCCCTGCTCTACGAGAGACTTGAACTCACTCAAAGTCTCCGCGCTTGCTGTCGCGGGCGAGATCGATACTCCGATAAGACAGACAATGAATAATCTTTGCAGAAATTGGGAGAACCCAACCATCTCGCCGTCGTACCTCCAAGCACGCTGATGACGACCTAATTGAGCCACAAGCGTCGATGTCTTGTCCAGCCAACCCGGCCAAAGTATTCAGGTTGGGTCGGCATCATACATGGAGGACGTTGAAGGACATGACCTCTAGGTAATAATGAACCCCTTCATCTAGTCCACCAGCGCGACCCCAACGTCGCCGTCTCCCCCTTCCTTTGAGTACTGGTGCTTCTGGGAGGCTCCCTTTGGGTTTGCTTTCAGTCAGACAATGATGCATCAAGCGACCGCGGGCCCCTAAGGCTCGGGATAGATGGTGACTCATGCGCGCGTTCTCCTGCCTCGGACTTGTCTCAATCGCCGCTGTGCTTGGCTGCTCTGCTCGGACAATCGAGCCCATAGAGGTGGGTGGGCCTCCCCCCCTAGGCCCCGCCGGTAGCGTTTGTCTCGGGCTCAACTGCGTCAATCCCGACGGGAACACTCACACCGAATGTGGCTGCGGTGCAGATTACTGTGTCCCCAATGAGCGTACGGTGGAGTTCGCTGGACTCACTCCACTGACGTGCATCAAAGGAGGCTGCCAGCCGAACCTGCCTGACAGCTGCCCCGAGTCATACTACTGTCTCGAGATCCCATCCTTTGCCATCGAGTGGCTCGACTCCGAGAAGGGTATTCAGATGCCTCCCTATCTCTGTGTCCCCGATGAAGATGACAGTGAGACGGAGCCCGCGCTCAGCGCCCAAGATGAACAGTGGGTCGCCATCACAGGGGGTGCATATCGGATGGGTGACGCGACGAGGTCGGGCCGCGATGTTCGCCTCGGCGACTTTGAGATGCTTAAGAGCGAGGCCACCACCGGTCAATATCGACGCTGCGTCGAGCTCGGGCAATGCAGTGCGGCCGGCGGAGGTAACGGATGCACCGGTGGACGCGCTGAGACCGACCTCCCCATCAACTGCGTATCCTGGCATCAGGCCCGCGACCTCTGCCGCTACCTCGGCGGAGAACTCCCAACGGAGAGTCAATGGGAGTATGCCGCGCGGAGCGAAGGCGCGAGTCTATTTCCTTGGGGCGAAGAACCTGCGAGCTGTGATCGAGCCGTGATGCAGGTCGATGGCGGAGATGCCTGCGGTATGGCAGGGCCCCAACCCGTATGCGGCCTGCCCGCGGGCCTGAGCGCTCAGGGCCTGTGTGACATGGTGGGCAACGTCTGGGAGTGGACCCTTGATGACTACCAAGACGACTATTCACAGATCCCACCTGATGGCTCCGCCGTAATCATCGAAGGCTCGACAAAGAAGGTCTCCCGAGGCGGGGCCTATGCCTACGACGCAGACTACCAGAGCGCTCAGTATCGCAACGACCACGGCGAGGCAGATTACCAGGTACCGACCTATGGATTTCGGTGTGTCCGTGAATAGAGTGCTTCCCAGACTACTCTGAACTCTTCGGCTCGTCTGGTCCGAAGACCTCCATTTTCTTAAGACCTTTCAGTAGTTTCTGCTCGTCGAGCGGGAGCCGCTCCATCTCAACAAGTCTGGAGCACCGCGCGCCGTCATCTCTTGATACAAAGGGAACCGACTCTCCTGGACGCCAAGCGTATCCAGCTCCCGGGATGCTCCACAAGTGAACAGCCACAGCCCCCCGCCTATCGACTCGTACCGGCGTAGCCTGGGTGGGCGTCGAGGGCAGCGGCACCACCTCGGAGCGGCTCCGCCCATCGGCGCTTAACGCTGGAGATACACAAAACACATCGGCGCCGGCGAGCGCGTCCTGAATCGCGACGAAGGCTCCAAAGGGCGATCTGATGTCTACGTAGAGCGCTACTTTAGGTGGACCAGGCAGACCTAAGTGAAGCGGATGGGGCCCGAATCTGGAGAGGCGGACCGTCGGTTTCCCGTGGTCACGCCACTCAAGGGCACCTCCCCACGTGACGAGATCTCCGATGAGCGATTGCGCGTCATCCTCAATGAACGCGCCGCCCACAGGTTTTGCGCCACGACCTCGACTGGGATCATGATCGTTCACTAAGAGCGCCGCACCGCGCATCTCGCCGAGCCCCATGGTGTATAGGACTCGGTAGACTGTCGCGAGGGGTACCCGCACATCTGCGGCGAGAATAGGGAGCATGAGCGGTCGAGCCGAAGCTGACACCTGACATAGCTTAACGGCTCTCCGGGTCACCTCACGGGTCAAATCTATCGCGTCGAGGAGCGGCTGATATGGCCGGTAGGCTGACCCGTGGGGTCCCGTGTCGACATGGGGGACACGACCTAGCTCTCTCCCCATCCAGCTCAGGCCATCGGTCCTGAGAACCGCGATCGCTGGCGCGATGATAGAGTCGGGTAAGCCACCAGGCCTTGGCGTTGAACACACCTCGTCGATCTCCGTGTGGAGGCGCCCCCGATCATCGATATGAACCATATAGAGCGTACGCGCAGGGAGCGCGACGGCATGACTGGCTTGGGGGAGGCTGACGGCTGGCCCCACCCACACGGGAGGTGTCTTCTTACACCCGCTGATGATCATGATCGCCGCTAAGACTCCCAATGGCTTTAGCACAGTCACTCCTGCTCATCCTCGCGCTCGGCAGTATGGGTTCTGACACCCCGATCAACCTCTGCGTTCCCAACCTGCTGAGAATGAGCGTGGTTAGGACAGAGCGCAAAGTTATCTTGAAGGCTTGCTCAAGACCGGCCACCTGCATATGGTGCGCGAAATTTACCGGAGAGTCCCCATGCGCCTGTACAACAGCCTGAGCCGCCAAGTTGAAGACTTCATCCCCCTCGTGGAGGGCGAGGTCCGCATGTACAATTGTGGTCCTACAGTCTACAAGCGCCAGCATATTGGGAACTTCAGGGCCTTTATCATGGCCGATCTTCTGCGCCGGACTCTGGAATACCAGGGCCTGAACGTCACCCAGATCATGAACATCACCGACGTCGGCCACCTCACGGAGGATGACGTCGTCGACTCGCAGGGTGAAGACAAGCTTCAGAAGGAGGCTGCGAGACGGCAGATGGACCCATGGGAGATCGCTCGGGAAGAGGAGAAGAACTTCAAGGAGGACCTCGCGCTCATGGGAATCCCTCCGGCGCACACTTATCCGCGCGCGACCGAGCACATCCCCGAGATGATTGAGATGGTGGAGGGCTTGCTCGCCAAGGGGCTCGCCTACGAGGTTGACGGCAATGTCTACTTCGACATCACTCAATGGCCAGCGTACGGCGCCTTGAGCGGGAATAAATTGGAGAACCTCGAGGTCGGCGCCTCTGGTCGCGTCGATGACCGAACTGACAAGCGGCATCCTCTCGACTTCGCCCTGTGGAAGAGAGACGAGAAGCACCTCATGCAGTGGGATTCGCCATGGGGGCGCGGGTTTCCCGGATGGCACATCGAGTGCTCAGCGATGGCACGTAAATATCTGGGCGACACCTTCGACATCCACACGGGTGGACCGGACAATAAGTTTCCTCACCACGAATGTGAGATCGCGCAGAGCGAGGGCTGCACGGGTAAGAAATATGTCCGCCACTGGGTTCACTGCGGATGGCTAGAGATCGGCGGCCGTAAGATGAGCAAGAGCAAAGGGAAGCTCTACACGGTCCCCGAGATGCTTGAGTTGGGCTACACCGGTAGAGACTTACGCATGCTGATGCTTAAGCAGCACTACCGAGCGCCGCTCCCCTTCGATCTAGAGCTTCTAGACGAGGCCAAGAAGATGCGTTCTAAGCTCAACAACTTCGTCACAAGCGAGCTGCGTCGATGTGCGGATGGAGACGCTCACACAGAGATCACCGACGCCGTCGAGACGACCCGGTCACGCTTTCTCGCTGCGCTCCAGGATGACCTCAACACATCCGTCGCTTTCGCCGCTATCCTTGAGTTGATGACGACGGTCAACCGCCTCAAGCCGACCACGTCCGACGCTGAGTTGGTGCTCAACTTCATGAGTGAGATCGACGGCGTCTTCGGCATCCTCGATCCGGTTGAAGAGGCCGCCGATCTGGACGCGGACATCGACGCGCTCATCGTCGAGCGGAACCAAGCACGCAAGGACCGAAACTTCCAGCGCTCCGACGAGATCCGCGATGAGCTCCAAGCGAGGGGAATCGAACTGATCGACACCGCACAAGGCACCGAGTGGAAGAAGATCTAATCCGAGCCATTGATCATCGGTAGGTCACAGGCAGGCCTCATGAGAGGCCCCTTCCTTACAGGGTCAGTCAGCCCAGCATTCAACCGCGACTCGTGGAAGGCCAAGGGGTGATTATGCTCTCGAGCGCAATCATGCCTGGCGGTTCATGAGCCCTCGTCCTATCCTGTGAAGACGCCCCCGAAATACACGGTAAGAGTTCCAGCGTGCCTGACGGTCAAACAGAGCGGAGTATAAACCTACTGGGTGCGACCCGCATCGGCATCGGAGCCATCGTCGGTGGCGGTATCCTGGTACTCGCGGGGCCAGCTTTCCTCGCGACTGGACCAAGTGTGGTCCTCGCTTTCGCCCTCAACGGCGTGCTCGCGTTTATGACCGCCATGAGCTTCGCGGAGATGACCAGCACCTATCCGCGCTCCGGCGGCGCATACTCCTTCGGGCGGCGGGTGCTCTCCGTACGCGCGGCTTTCGGCGCGGGTTGGGTTCTGTGGCTCGCGTATCTCGTGGCCGGAGTTCTGTACGCCCTTGGCTTCGGCGTCTACGCGGCCCGCCTCATCTTGGCTATCTTCGAAGCGATCGGTATAGACGGCCCTGACTGGCTCTCCACTCATGGCGGCGCGGTCGCCCTCGCCGTCGTCGCTATCGGCGTGTACACCCTGACCTTAGTGCGGCAAGCGACGGGCGGGGGCGACGTCTCAGCCTGGGGTAAAGTCGTCGTGCTCGGTGTCCTCGTCCTAGGTGGAATCTGGGCGGTAATCACCAGCGAACCAGGAACAATCAAGAGTGGAATGCTCCCCTTTATGCCCAATGGGGCTACGGGCTTCATCACCGCGATGGGCCTCTCCTTCATCGCGTTTCAGGGGTTCGACCTGATCGCGACCGTGGCGTCGGAGGTCCAAGACCCTGAGCGTAATATCCCCAAGGCGATGTTCTACTCACTGGGAACGGCCATAGGAATCTATCTGCCTCTCTTGGTAATCGTCGCCTGCGTCGGCGTAGAGTTCGGCGGTAAGATCACCGCGCTCGCGGCGAAGGATCCAGACACCCTCATGGCGACCGCCGTCGGGCAATATATGGGGCCAGCGGGGACATGGCTCGTCCTGATCGCCGCGGTCCTCGCCACTCTCTCCGCCCTCAACGCCAATCTGCTGGCGGCCTCTCGAGTCGCCCACACGATGGCTAAAGACAGGACCTTGCCTTGGATTATGGGGGTCAGTGACGAAAAGAGAGGCACCCCGACCATGGCGCTGTATTCGAGCGCCCTCGCCATGGGCGCGCTGCTCTTCATGGTGCCAGACCTCTCCACAGCGGGAGCGGCGGCCGGGCTCATATTCCTGCTCTCCTTCGCCATGACTCACTTCACCGCTTACCTAGCGCGTACTCGGCGGACAACGGTCGCTGAGACCGCCTATTCCTCTCCGTGGTTTCCATTTGTCCCCATCGTGGGTGGCCTCGCCTGCGCCGCATTAGCGGTCTTTCAGCTGCTCGCACAGCCAAACGCTGGCGCGATCACTCTGGTTTGGCTCGGGCTCGGCGTCGTTTTGTATCGTGGTCTCTTCTCCTCGAGAGCCGAGGTCGTCGACGCCGCGGCCGAAGCGGGTGACGAGGAGCTCGTACAGCTGAGAGGGCTCTCTCCACTGATGCTGGTGCCTGTCCACAACCCTCAGAACGCGGCCGCGCTGGTGCAAGTCGCCTCTCTGCTCACTCCGCCCGTGGCCGGTCGAGTGCTCCTACTGAGCGTAGCGCGACAAGACGCCATCGACCCCGGAGAAGAGATTCGCGCAAGCTTGGCCCCCGTAGAGCAGGGCATGCGCCGCGCCATCAGCGCGGGTAGATTCCCCGAGGCGATGACCACAGTCGCGAGCGATCCCTGGGACGAGATCGCTCGCGTCGCTCGAGAGCGCGGCTGCGAGAGACTCCTTATGGGGCTGACGGAGATCGATGGTGAGGGCACGCTCGATCGTCTCGAGCGGCTCTTCAATGACGTGAACTGCGATCTGTCCATATTGCGGGCCCCCCCAGAGTGGGAACTTAGCCAAGTGAAGCGCGTGCTCGTACCGGTTGGCGGCCAGGGCAATCACGATGAGCTTCGGGCGCGGCTCCTGGCCTCTCTAGGCAGACAGCGAGGGCTCCACGTACACTTTCTGCGTGTCGTCCCCGATTCAACGAGTGAGAGCGAGCAGAGGTCATTGGAGCGAGGCCTTCAGCGTCGGGCTAAGGTGGAGGTCGCCACAGCGCACACCGTTGAGGTGGTCCCCAGTGATGATGTTCGGGGGACAATCATCGATCGAGTTAACGACTGTGATCTTGTCGTTCTTGGGTTGCAGCGTTCGCGAAAACAGCAGAAGACGTTCGGTCAGCTCAGCCTGGACTTAGCTCAGACGACGAACACCGCGATGATTATGTTGGGAGGAAGAAACCCGACGGGCCTCGTGATCTGGCGTCCCTAAGCGCGCCCTGGGATCAACACGTTAATCGTCATAGTGGACGATAAACCCCGTGGTCGCGGAGATGCGGATAGCCATTGAGATCCCATCGCACCCGCCCTCGTCATTTGGCATCATGTCGGTGTTGTCCAAGAAGAAGGGAGTCACGACACGGAACTCTGCCGCGGCGTTGGTCTGATATCCTTCCGCAAGAACATCGGCGACGTTGATCACCCCTCCCAAATAGCCGGTCGCCGAGCCGTCCTCCGCGATCTTGAACTTCAGTTGGCCGTTGGTGACCTTGACGATAAAGAACTCAGCGAGCACATCGATTGGAATCTGAAATTCGACCGGCCCCGCCGTGACCTCCCCATTGACGATCTGAAGATTGTCGATGGTCGTCGCGGGGATCTCATCATCCACATAATAGGTCTGATCCGGCGCGATGAGACCAAAGGTGCCTACGTATGGATCCGCCTTCGCGCGGAAGAATTTGAGGCTCACGTTGTCATCGTTCTGGAGGTCGTCAACGCCCGTCAACTCTATGGTCATGAGGAGACGTCCCTCGTTTACCGCTCCATTAATCAGGGCGTGGGTCGCTTCTCCCACCAAGGGACCAAGGAGCGCGGTCCAGATGACAGCCACCTGGTTGTCTATCCCTTCATTGCCCTGACCGTCGGAGAGATCGGGATGCCCACAGCTCACCTCGTCAAAGGCGTCGCTGTTCTTCTCATCCAGATCAAACCCCTCCGCCACGCCAGACTCCTCCGTCCCAAAGAACTGGATGTTCCGGATAACCATCGCGTGACTGTTACGTAGGATGTAGCCACCATCGTCGAAGTAATCAGCGAAGATGCCAGAAGACTCCATCTCCTCTACGGGAACGACAGCCTCGGCCGGCATCTGCTCGGAGTCGCTTGTCTCGCCGCACCCCAAGAACACCATCGAGAGCAGCGCAAAGAAGAAATGACGACCCATCACGTTACCTCCAAAGCCACGAGACCGTCGCTGGTCTCGTCGGGGCCCTCACCAAAGGTGTCTAAGTTGAGGCCCATCGCGCGCGCCAAAGACAGCGAGACCATGCACGCGTTCTCTTTCGTCGTCGAACGATAGTGAAAGCCTGAGTTGAGCCGTCCACCAGCCCGCCCGGCCACGAGGATTGGGTACTCATCAATCTGGTGGGTCCGTGCATACGAGACATCCGTCGTAAACAGCACCGCGATGTGATCGAGCAAGGTACCATCACCCTCTTGAATCCCATCAAGCTGCTCAAGAAAGTAGGCGCCGTCGGCCATGACGCCTCGAGTGATACGATCGACGGTTGGCATGTCTCCAGGCTCATCATGTGTCAGCTGGTGATGACCCGCCGCCGCGTCCGCATATAGAGTGTCGCTGAGCGGGTCGCTATACCAGCAGCTCTGAACTCGCGTCAGGTCACACGCGTAGGCCATGACCATCAGGTCTGTCATGAGCCGAGAGCGCGTAGACATGTCCGGTCGACCGTCCACATCAGGAGCGGCGGCTGGGGTCTCGGGTCGAACACACGCCGCCAAGTTTGGTGGTTCACCTTCAAGACGAGCGATGCGTAGCTCTAGATCTCGAACCGCGCTGAGGTGCTGGTCGAGCCGCTGTTGATCTGAGGAGCCGAGGCGTTGAGTCAGCTTCCGCGTCTCTTCCATCACGACGTCGAGAACGCTCCGGCGAAGTGCGAGCGTCGGATCTAGAATAGGATCATCCCCTGGCGCTCTGAACTGAGGCCCAAATAGCCGATTAAAGACCGCCGCCACATCGCTCTCAGGCGGGACTCTGCTGTCTCGGTCATTAAAGGACAAGCCGCGGCCATTGGGCTGGATAGCGACCTCGATAGACCGGAATTGAGTGTCGCCGCCCTTCTCTGCAGCGACCATCTGGTCCAAGGAGGGACCGCCGAAACGGATGTACCCAT
>CALELH010000404.1 GCA_937902595.1 uncultured Myxococcales bacterium | reverse complement strand
TACAAGATGAATAAGGACTTCCCAACGAGCCTTAATGTGGACGGTACAGCGGGCGCCGCGACTCCGAAGCTTAAGTTTGCTACCGGCGACGCCGAGATCACCGAACAGCGAGTCGGCTTCACCGTCGGCTTCACCCCAAAGAACGCTGGCGCTCTGGCGATGACAGGCACCACAAATTTCAGCGTCTGCAACGAGCGTACATGTAAGCTATTCCGCGGGGAGAAGCTCGCATGGGAAGTGAGCGTTAAGTAGCTCACTCCCCTACCCAATAGATGCGGCGATAACGAACCGTGAAAGGTCTACCCCTTGAGTGAGTCCGAATCCAAGGCCCCTTCTCCTGTAGAGGCAGAAGACTCTGCAGAGACCATCGACGCCGCGGAGCTGCTACGCACAAGCGTCGCTCAATTCAAGGAGCGCTTTGACCAAGAGCGGTCACTACTCAGTTTTGACGAATATCTCGCGATCGTCGCTGAATCTCCTGAGCTGCAAGCCAGGGACACCGCTCGATATCTCCGAGACTGCTTCCTCTATTATGGAACAGAAGAGGTCCACCGTCCCTATGGGTCGTACAACCGCTTTCTCCTCTTTGACTGCCCATTCGATGAGGGCCGCGATCCTCTGGTTGGCCACGAGGCAGCTCAAGCAGCCGTCTATGGCCATTTGAACGACTTTGCTGTGCATGGGAGAGTCAACAACCTCATCCTCCTCAACGGGCCCAACGGAAGCGCTAAGAGCCGCTTTATCAGTTGTGTGATGCGGGCGATGGAGGACTACAGCGAACAAGAAGAAGGCGCCCTCTACACCTTCTCATGGGTCTTCCCAAGGGAGGCGTTGGACACAGGGAACATCGGCTTCGCGAGCAAGGGTAAGTCCACAGACGATCTGGACACTTACGCCCATCTCAACGAGGGCGACATCGACGCTCGGCTTTTTAATGAGACCCGGGACCACCCACTTCTTCTCCTACCGAAGACTGAGCGTTTAGAGTTTCTGCGCGCTTGCCTCGGAGAGGACTATCCCCTTCCCCTGTCCCTCGCTGACGGGGAGCTGAGCCCGAAGGCACGACAGATCTTCGACGCATTGCTCAAGGCATATCACGGCGATCTGAGCGAGGTCCTTAAGCACATTCAGATAGAACGAATGACGATCAGCAGACGATACCGACGCTCGGCCGTTACTGTTGACCCTCAGATGCGAGTCGACGCGGGTGTCCGTCAAGTCACCGCCGATCGCAGCCTCGGTTCACTGCCGCCAAGTCTACAGAACCTGACGCTGTATGAACCGATGGGTGATCTGGTCGACGCAAACCGCGGCGTGCTTGAGTTTAATGACCTCCTCAAGCGACCTGTTGAGGCCTTTAAGTATATTCTGTCCACCTGTGAGAAAGGCACCGTCAGACTGGATACGATGACTCTGTATCTAGATACGGTGTTTCTGGGCAGCTGCAACGCCGAGCATCTGACCGCGTTTAAGCAGATACCAGACTTCGCGAGCTTTAAGGCCCGCACTGAGCTAGTGACTGTCCCGTATCTCTTGGATTATCCATTAGAGAGCCAAATTTACTGGGATCTGCTCCGTACGCTGAGCGCCGCTGTAGACATTGGCCCCCACGTCCCTAACGTCGTCGCTCTGTGGGCCGTACTCTGCCGGCTCGAAAGACCAGCGACGTACCGTGACCAGGACAAGGGTGTGCAGGAGGCGCTCTCTCAGCTCACGCCATATGATAAGGCTCACATGTATGCCGGTGGCGTACCGCCCTCCGGTCTAACGCGCGAGGTCGAGTATCAGCTGAGGACTACGATTCCAGAGATCTATGCGGAGCACACAACCTCTGAAGGCTACGAAGGTCGATTTGGACCAAGCCCTAGAGAGCTCAAAGGCCTGTTGTTAAATGGGGCGAGGCACTCACACGGGGCGTTCACGGGCGTTGGTGTCCTGGGCGCGCTCCGCGAACTGTGCGAACAACGAGCTGTCTATCCATTCCTCAGCCTGGAGACGGATGGCGAATACCATAACCCCCTACGCTCCATTGGGATCGTTCGAAGTTGGTATCTGGCGACCGTCGAAGAGGAACTCCATCAAGCCATTGGGCTTGTAGATCACGATGCGACTACGGTTCTCCTTGCTCAATACATAGACCACGTGGTGCACCACATCCGTAAGGAGCGGCGCACCAATTCCGTGACAGGCCGCTCCGAGGAGCCAGACTCAGGGCTCATGCGCGATGTCGAAAGGAAGCTGGACATCCCCTCGGACGCCGCCGACCGTTATCGAGAGAGCCTGGTCCACAGAATCGCGGCCTGGCGTATGGAGAACCCGCCAGAGGTTGAGCTGGATTATGGAGTGATTTTCGCGGATATCGTTGGCGGGCTTAACGACGCTTTCTATGAGGAGAAGAGAAAGACCGCAGACCGCATCAAGGGCAACCTTCTCTCATACCTCACCGAGGAAGACCCATCGCTCACTGAGGCCGAAAAAGAGCAAGCAGAGATCATACTGACCCGCTTCGATGAGGAGTTCGGCTATCCGCGCTCCTGTGCCATCGAAGTCATCAGTTGCTTATTGAAGGCGCGCGGCCCCCGGGAAGAGGAATCAGAAGAGGCTGAGCCCCAGGCGGACGCCGAGAGCGAGGATAAGTAGGCGACCCCTAGAGCCGGTGCCCTCGATCTCCGAGCACCTTGCCCACCTTGCCCAGAAGGTCGTCCATCTGGAACGGCTTCGTCACGTAATACTTAGCCCCAACGTTTATACCCTCGATCATCGATCGAGCGTCCCCTTTGGCGGTGAGAAAGATGACCGGGACGGCCTTTGTCTCTCGATGCGTCTTTAGGGCTTTCACCAATGTGAGCCCATCTAGATTCGGCATCATCACGTCGGCGATAATTAAATCGGGGGGACACTCGTCAATTTTCCTCAAGCCGTCCAGCCCATCGACCGCCTCCGAGACCTCATAGTCATGCTTCGTGAGCATGCGACTCACCATATCTCGGACACCCTCTTCATCCTCGATCACGAGAATGCTTCTCTTATTATCTGACATCGACTCCACCCAAGGTCATTCCAGGCCGATGGGGAGATACTCACAACGCCCCATGGCGGCCGATTAAGATGATGGCCCCTCGACTAGCGCATGTAAAGAGTGACGACGGCCTTCAACCGTGGCTTAATCATGCCGCCGTGTCTGGGACCTCACCCCCAGCGCAACCTCCGGAGACAGGATGGCAGGCGAGACATACGGACGCTACGAGCTGGTTGAGAAGGTCGGACAGGGCGGCATGGCCGTCGTGTATAGAGCCTTCGACCCAGTCTTGTCACGCACCGTAGCTCTCAAGCTGCTTCACCCTCACCTGGCTGAGCGCTCGGACTCGCGTACGCGGTTTTCCCGTGAAGCGAAGGCGGTCGCCCGCCTCAAGCACACCAATATCGTCGAGGTCTTTGATTACGCCGCTCCGGAGAGCGAACGGTCCTACATCGTCACGGAGTTCATCGAAGGACCCACGCTCAAGAGCTTCGCCGACGAGCACCCCATTGCGGTCCCCGAGGTCGCCGCCCTCCTCATCTTGCCCATCTGCGAGGCGCTGGCCAAAGCGCACAGCGGAGGCATCATCCACCGGGACGTTAAACCCGAGAACATCATGCAGCGGGCGGATGGCTCCCCGGTGCTCATGGACTTCGGCATCGCTCAGATGATCGATATGCCCACCCTCACGGCGACCGGCACCATGCTGGGCTCTCCCGCTCACATGGCGCCAGAGGTCATCGACGGGACGGATATCGGCGCAGCCGCTGACATCTTTAGCATCGGTACGACACTCTATTGGCTCGTAACCGGAACCTTGCCCTTCTCGGCCCCCAATCCGTCAGCCCTATTTCGTCGGATCTTAGAGACTCGATACGACCCAGTTCTGCAGAGGCGACCTGCCGCTGGCCGACTTTTCGCGCGGGTCATCGAGAGTTGCCTGCTGCAAGACGCGAACGCCCGGCCAACCGCTCGTGGGCTCTGCGTTCAACTCAAGGAGGTACTAGACGCTGCCGATCTCGTTGATCCGACCACTGAGCTTGTTGCCTTAACGAAGGATCCGTCGGTTTATCAGGAGAGCTTGCGGCAGCGTCTTATCCCATCGCTCATGATTCGGGCCGAAGCCCTCCTCGCCGAAAAGAACACTGCCGGCGCCCTCGACGCCCTCGATCGAATTCTATCTTACGAACGAAATCACGAGCCCGCCCTCGCGTTACTTGCGAAGCTGGATAGAAGTCGACGCTTCGGAGATCTCATTCGTCACGTGGGCTTAGCTGCCTGTGGGATCATTCCGATCTGCTTCGGCGTCTGGTTCTATTTCACGACTCAGCCGGCTCCCAGCAACCCGACACCGGTCGTCCCTATAGAGAATCCGGGTGATCTTCGTGGAGCCTCTATGGCGAGTACAAGCCAGGGGGCGGACCAAGGTCCTGCCGATCTAGACTCATCCCCCATCGATGATCCCGCCGACGCAGCTGTGCAAGACGCTCAACCCATCGCCGACTTCGCGACGCCCGAGGATGCGGCGCGATCCCGGCGTCCACGACGCAGGCAGAGAGGGCGCTCCGTCCGTCGCCTCCCTCAAGACGCCGCGCCTCCCCCTGCCCCTGCGCCTGTAATTAAGATGGCGAAGGTCCCTTTCGGTAGTAAGTTTAAGAGAGCGATCGTCTGGATAAACGGTGAGAATAGGGGCGCTATCGCCGGCATGCAGATGGTGCCCATCGCGCTCCCAGTGG
>CALELH010000403.1 GCA_937902595.1 uncultured Myxococcales bacterium | reverse complement strand
GTGATGTAGAGTGTCGACTACGCGAAGTGGTCCTCAGGGATAAGCCCGAGCACATGCTGCTCATATCCCCTAAAGGGACGGTTCCTGTACTCCTCCTCGAAGATGGCGCCGTCATTGAAGAGAGCATCGACATTATGCGATGGGCTCTTGAGCGGAACGACCCAGAGGGGTGGCTAAAACCCGAGACCGGCACCCTCGAAGAGATGACGGCCTTGATCGAAGCGAATGATCATGACTTTAAGCATCACCTAGACCGCTACAAATACGCGAATCGTTACGAGGACGTCGATCCGGCAGAGCACAGAGCGGAGGCTGAGCGATTCCTCCAGCTGCTCGAGGGCCGTCTCTCGGAATCTATTGCCTTGTTCGGGGAGCGTTGGACCCTCGCTGATGCGGCCATCGGGCCCTTTATCCGCCAGTTTGCCAACGCCGATCGAGCCTGGTTTGATTCGTCGCCGTATCCTGAAGTTCAGCGATGGCTAGGGTGCTTCCTGGAGGACGTCAGGTTCACCGCGGTGATGAAGAAGTATCCACAGTGGCGCCCCGGAGACATCGAACCGATCTTTCCCGAGACCCCTTAGGGCCGCGTCTGAAAGATTCGGTCTCTGACGGTGAAGCGTAGCTCCGGCGCCTCGATTTGAACGGCGCTCCAGAAGAGGTCCGAGCTGTCTAACTCCCGCTCTCCGTCATGCTCTTCTCCATCGCTTCCATCGAAGGTCCAGACCAAGACGTTATCGTAGTAGATGCGTAACCGAGCGTAGCTGGGGCCGAGGGGTCGCAGACCGCGACCACGATCACGATAATAATTGACCCCAACCAAATAGGGAGCGCCCAGCGCACCTGTGTTCTCTAGGCGGCTCAACGATATGGTCTCGGGCGCTCTTCCGTCGGAGACGTCATCGTTGAGCACCGGGTTGTCATAGCGATTGCTCAGGTCCCCCCAATCCGGCGTAGGGTTCAATGAGAAGCATGTCCAGTGCCTGTCCAGCGGCTGCCCTCCCCACTCAAGGGCGTTTGGATGAGCAAAATGCAGGTCTAGGTCCGCGCCGTCTGCGTCATCGGGGTCGTCATCTCCGGGTGTCCTCCAGGTGAGCTGGATATGGAGACCTTCTGGCGCCTCAAGCTCAACCATTACTCTCGCCATCTGGTCGCAGTCCCTTGCGCTCATCCCCTGCTCGTCCACGACATTGAGCTCCAAGGTGTACTGGCCCACAGCGTCTGGGGTAAAGGACGCTATCGCGGTGGCCTGGTCGTCCTCCTCTGGCGTCGGACCGCGGTTCCAGGGGTCCGAAGGTCTCTCAGTGGGTTGAGCCCGCGAACCGAGCGGTCGGTCGATGACCGTCCATTCGTACCGTACCGGAAGACCATCGCTGCCATCCACGTCCACGGAGGGGCTCCCATCCAAGATGATTTGATCCCCCTGACCTACTGCGAACTGTGCCTCCCTCACCGCCGCGCTTGGACATACGTTACGGGCTCCACCCCCCACGAGCTGAACGCTTATCTCAGGTGTCTCGCGGGCATCGCTGCTGATGAGGAGGCGCCCGTTGAAGACACCTACTTGATCCGGCTGGAAGCCCACCGTGACCTCAATGGACGGAGCAGGTCGTCCGGCGCTCTGGTCCTCCGATGAATACGCTGCCAGTTCAATAGGCTCTCCCAGGTTCTCTTCGATGATCTGGAAGGCGCCATCGGGATCATCGCTGATTCGTAGCTGGGTAATCGTCACTGGCTGCCCACCGCAGCTCTCTATCCGAATGGACTTGGTGGCGAGTTGATCCACTGGGCTGGCCGAATACTCTATGGATCTTGATGAGACTCGAATGCACGCTGGGCTTAGGGAGAGCGCTCCATCAGATCTGGCGCCCGCATCCCCGCCCGGATGCTGCATGGCCGCTGCATCCGCGATCACACCGCGGGACTCTACATCGGGGCCAAGCTCCCGAACACAATCCTCAGACATCGGATCACACTGGTCCGGGTCCAGGTCGGCTCCAGCTCGATCAACGATGCATCCTGAGAAAAAAAGGATACTCAGACACAATCCCGCGACAACACCAAGACGCGTGCTCATGTTCGCTCCAATGTCCGGCCAGGACTCTATATGGTTGCGCCCAGAATCTGTGGCCAACGACGATCCTAGCGAAGGGCCACCACACCCGCAAATATAATTACTAACAAAAGCAACTTTCCTTTGATGAGTCAGGACTTACGATTTGGCCGACCTGTTCTCGCCTCAACAGAACTGGTGGCCGCATAATTGGCGGAAGTTCTTGCCACAAAGACCACAAACTCATAAATGTGGCCCGCAAGTTCAGAGGCCCGACGCCAAGGGCGAAGCGAGGTAACGTGGATAAGATTGTGAGCACCGTAAAGCTCGTCGCGATGTCGACGCTGCTCCCGCTGCTGCTAACGACTCCAGCGCAAGCTGATGTTTTTGATGATGTCCCGGAAGCAGAGGGATATCAGCTCCTCTACACGATAGACCTCCCGGCCAACGGTAATTTCGTGCGGGGCGGTATCCCCTACGAAATAGATAACCGAGCAGAGTGGAACGGAAACTTTGACCGCGTCGCGTATTATCTCCGACTCGTCCGCGCTGACGAAGAGCCGCAGTTTGTCTTCGTATCGGGCAACACCTTTACTCGCAGCGGTCAAGAGCTTGGCTTTCCGCTCAACGACCTCGGCTTCTTCCACCAAACCCAATTTGGCGATCTGACGGTGGTCTCGAACGTAGAAGGCGTCGTCACGGGCGTCGGTCTTCGCGGCGGCTATCTAGAGATGTGGCCGGGTAATTACAGTCCTAACAACGCGGCGGGTGTGCCCAACGCGAGTAACGAGGCCTATGACTTCGGTGACTCCCGAAATGGCGGCTCAGGCTACGGCTGCTTCCAGGTCCACAACATTGAAGCTCAGCAGACGCTCTTCGCCTACAATCGCTGGAATGACAACGCCACGGCGGATTTGGGAATCGGCAATAACACGGTGCCTCGTCGTGGCGTGATCAACACGGACTGGACCTTCAGGGCGAACGCTAACGAATATGTGGAGCGCCGCCTGGAGGTGCTGGTGCGGCCTGGCTTCCCTCCTCCTCCCGAGACCATCGAGTTGACGACACCACAAAGCTGCTCAGTCGTTCAACGTCAGGCCGGCGATATGGGGTT
>CALELH010000402.1 GCA_937902595.1 uncultured Myxococcales bacterium | reverse complement strand
GGCTCCTCAGCCGCCGCCTCCTCAGCTGCCGCCTCCTCAGCTGCCGCCTCTGCCGCTGGCTCCTCAGCTGCCGCCTCTGCCGCTGGCTCCTCAGCTGCCGCCTCTGAAGGCGTCAAATTGAGTAAGCGGAGGCTCACTCGACCTTCATCAGACTCAATGTTGATGACTTCAACCGAGATCACCTGACCGGCGCTGACCATATCGCTTGGGTCCTCGACTTCTCTGCCTAGCTCGCTGACGTGAATCAACCCCTCCAAGCCCGGCTCCAATTGAGCAAAAACACCATAGGAGAGGATGCTCGTCACCGTCACGTTGAGCTGCTGACCGGCGCTGTACTTACTCATGAGCTCTACGGTCAGATCTTCACTCAATTGCTTAATGCCGAGATTCGCGCGACCACGGTCGACGTCAATATCGAGGACCATCACGTCGAGCTCCTGGCCCACTGTGTACAGTCCGCTCGGCGACTCCGTGAGTGGAGTCCAAGACAAGTCACTCGTGTGAACGAGGCCTTCAAGACCTAGACCAAGATCAACGAAGATCCCGAACTCCGCGACGCTCGTAACCTTAGTGCTCAACGTCGACCCAACAGGGTTTGCGTCGGCCACCTTTCGCCATGGGTTCTCAGCAGGATCACGAAGGGTCAGTCCCAATCGCTTACGGTCCATCTCACACCGAACAACCCACGCCGTGACGTTCTTGCCCTTTGAAAGAACATCACTTGGCTTAGCGACCTTCTCGGTCCAAGACATCTCCGAGACATGAATTAGGCCCTCGATGCCGTCATCCATCATGACGAACGCACCAAACTCTGTCAGCCCGACGACGTCTCCCGAGACGGCCATACCTTCTGGATAGCGGTCGCTGGCATCTTCCCATGGGTCTGGGCGCATCTGCTTGAGCCCCAGAGCGATCTTCTCAGACTCACGATCAAAACGATGCACCTTGAGATCGAGCACGTCACCGATGGCGAGCACATCAGCAGGGTGACCAACTCTCTTCCACTGAATGTCTTTCACATGGAGAAGGCCATCGATCCCTCCGATATCAACGAAGGCACCGAAGTTCGCGAAACGACGAACCTCCCCTTCGACGACCTGCCCCTCTTTGAGAGAGTCCAGGGTCGCGGCTTTACGGACCACCGGGTCGCCTTCAGCCAGGGCACGCTCGGAGACAACGATCTGGGCCTTCTTCTCACGAAGCTTGACCACCCGAACCTCAAGAACCTCTCCCTTGAGCGCGGCGATATCCTTGGGACGATCGCTCGCCAAGTCACGGGAAGGCATCGTGACCTTCACTCCGTAGAGATCCAAGGCGATGTCACCACGGCTCTCGCCCACGATCGTCGCTTGCACGGCCTCACCCGTTTCTCGAACGTGCTCTAACCAGTTCCATAGACGAAGACGATCTGCCTTATGCTGGGACAAAATGAGAGTCTCACCGTCCAATTCATCGATGAAGAAGTGCGCTTCATCACCGACCTTGAGTCCAGTGGACTCCTCCAACGAGATCTTTGCTGCAGCGTCACTGACGCTCACCGATGTCCACGTATCATCGCTCTCACCGACCAACCCCAGAACCAGCTGGCCTGGTCGATAGGACTTAGACTGTAGCGCATCGTACATGTCAAAGATGGTCGGGGCGCCTGCCTGGGTCGAAACCGTGGCCTCGCTCATGCTCAAACTCCTAAGAAGAAAATCGTGCCCAATTAGGAGCGCTGTGTACCACGTTCGCAGGGGCAGGCAAAGCGATCCGAACACTCTATGTCATTGATTCTACGGATCTTAGTCTAGCTCAAAGAAATCTCAGCGGCGGACGCCACCGGACGACGGGTGACATTATGATGCACACTGAACTATGCGGGGCGCCGATCGTCGGACCACTGCATAGCAGCGGGCAAGATGAGCACCGTGGTCAGGAGCGCCGCGGCGATCCCAATGATAGACAGGAGACCTAGGGAGTTCAGGCCAAAGTGATTTGCGGTGAGCAAACTGCCAAAGCCCACAGAGGTGGTTAGCGTAGTTAGCAGGGCCGCCATCCCGGTCGTTCGAACAACGTAACGAGCGCTACCCGAGCCAACTTCGGTATATCGATGATACATGTGGACCCCATCATCGACGCCAATACCGAGGATTGTTGGGACCGCCAACATATTGAAAAAGTTCAGTTTAATACCGAGTAAGGCCATAGCTCCGATGGAAAACCCGACCCCCAAAGTGATCGGCAACATAATCATGCAGACCGCCTTGACCTTACGCTCAAACAGAGACAGTAAGAGCAAGACTGTCAGTAAAGCCGCCGCGGTGGTGCGTAGACCATCCCTCTTCATAGCTCGCAGCACATCAGCCCAGACCATCGGCTTACCTGAGACGACTGGTGGCTCTCCATCGATCCCCTTCAGGGTCTGCATCTCAGCGCTAAAAGCGAGCGCGGTCCGTCCATCGCTGGTGGTACCTCGTGGTGAAACAAAGATGAACTCGCCGAGCTTGCCGTCCTTGTCGCTGAACTTTGCACGTACCCAGGGCGGTAAATCAGCCACCTGAAAAGGCTGAGGGTCACAGCGCTTCAAGATTTCATCGGCGCCCTCTCTTGAGTCTCCCTTAAAGAGCTTCACTTTGCGCTTCAGCTTGCGGCAGATCTTCTTAACCCACGTGCGCTTCTCTTCCTGTTTTTCTGGGATCAGGGAGAACAGGGATTGGTGGCTCTTGATCCACGGATGATGCTTCGCCGCTTTGGTCTTGGCCTCAAGCTGCTCGTGTAAGGAGCGCGCCTCTTCAGCAGACTGAGCAAAGATGACCGCCGGCGAGGTCGCCTGAGTGGTCCCACGGACCACCTCGGAGTCACGATCAACGCTGCGATGCTTCTGACCGAGCTTGCCGAAGTTCATCTCAAACTCGATTTGGGGAGCGAAGATGTAGCAGGAGACCCCCAGGATGCACGCCACGATCATGAAGCGGCCCGCGAGGGGGAATGGCCGGCCGAGATGACCATCTTCGCCATCACGCCCCGTCGAATAGCCACGTAGCTTAAAGAGTCCGAAACGCTCAGAGATGAACACCAACGCCGGAAAAACCAATAATATCGACAAGAGACTCAGG
Organism: uncultured Myxococcales bacterium; assembly: GCA_937902595.1. GTDB lineage: Bacteria > Myxococcota_A > Bradymonadia > UBA7976 > UBA1532 > UBA1532. Next base: position 21,857 of record CALELH010000402.1, on the reverse strand, counting down.
AGTACGCCTACGGCGGCGACGCCTCCAAACTGACTGAAACCTCTAAAATCAGCGACCATCAACGCTGCGAAGGCACACGAGGTCGTCACCGCAGCTAGAACGCTGGCCTCTCCGCAATGGAGATGCGTCTGCACCATGGCGTCAAGCGGATCGAGACCCGCAGCGCGCTCTTCGCGATATCGTTGATAGAAGTGAATACCAAAGTCGATTCCCAGACCCAGCAGGACTGCGAAGATGAACGCCGTAATGATGTTGAGATAGCCGATGGCAAGGGAGACAAACCCGACGGTCCAAAAGATCCCAACAATCAAGGACGTGAGGATGCAGACGACCGCTGTGAAGCTCCGGAAATAAACAGCGATGATTAGAACCAAGAGCCCCAGTGAGAAACCGATTGAGCCGATCATGTCGCTCTTGATCTGATCCGACTGCTTAAGGGCGTTTCGATATCCCCCTGCGAGGATAGTCTCCGTGATCGTCCCATCAGGGCCAATCGGTCCTAGCCGCTTCGCGACCTCGCTGTTGATGGTCCGCTGAACAACCTCGATTATGTGTCTACAAAAAGAGAGATCGCCAGAGGGCTTCGTCGGGAAGATCTTTAGACCGATGGTCGTGTGATTACGATTGTAGAAATATTCCCGATACTGACCACGGCCCTCACGAAAGGTCCGCCCTAGGTTACTCAGCCCCTCATCTCGCTCGTGCTCAACCCAATCAAAGGTATAGCGCTTGTACTTGACCGCTCCGTCGGCGGCGGTCTCCTCGTCGTCTTCGTCGAGGAGACGCATGCGCTTCTTGACCTCCTCCCTAATTCGACTGCGGAGCGTCGTATAATTGTCTTCGAGCTCCTCAACAGATGGAAAAATGATGAGCGCGTTGCGGTCGATGAGCTCGACATCCTGCCGATACTGAACCCGCCGAATGTCTGGGTGTTCTTCCAACTTCGCCGCGATCCCAGGCAGGTGAGTCTTCACCTTTTCGAGTTCAGACGACATCAGAGCAACAACCAATATGTCTGCTGAGCCCAAGCGCTTCGTCAGCTCACCCATCGCCTGAACGCTCACGGCAGACTCAGGGAGAAGGTCTTGGATCTTACTCTTCAGCTTGATTCCGGTCCCGAGCCAAATCGCGAGAGCGCAGCTCAGAACAGTGACGCCTAATACGGAATATGGGTTGTGGAAAATCCACTCAACCAGGCGGCGAACCGGGCGCTCTTTCAGCAGTGACATGACCCCTCCAAGAGACCCTCAAACATGAGTTAGCATGGCCTATACCCACTGTCATGAATTGTAATTCGTACTCGGCGCGTTCTTCGCCTAGAATGGAGACTCATCCGCTGCCCCAAGGAGGTGCGCTGTGAGCGAGTTCGAAGAAAAGTCGCTCGGAGAATCCGAGCCAGAGTCGATGTACGATGAACCTGACTTCGACGCAGCGGTCGACGAAGAGGACGAAGCAAACCGCATCGAAGCAGTCCATCAGAGAAATCGGAAGCGAGTCCTGGTCCCCCTAATCTTATTGATCGCGCTCTTCGGGCTGCTGTCATTATTCGGAGAGAAGGGACCGTCTCCTGATGTAAAGCCGGCGCCAGTTGACGAGAAATCGAAGCCCTAACGCTCACTCCTCGTCAGGGTCTACAACCTTGAGTTTGATAGCCTTCGTATTCTTCTTCGATTTAGACTCACGAGGTTTATCTGCGCTTTTAGGAGACTCCTCTACGACCCCAGCGTCGGGATCGCCCTCAAGATCATCGCCTTCTCTGAGTCTAATTGACGAACCTCCAGGCACTGACGTCGCCGGCGGCCCTACGAAGATCACGGGCGCTGGTGATTCAGGCTGCTTTTCGATGGCCGCACCAGACTCGCTCTCATCTTTCTTAATCGGCGCTGGCCGGAGCGTTCTGGCTGCTCGAAACCCAAGCTCCGAGTTTCGCCCCAAGGGTGAGAGCCTGCTCCGGACCGCCGCGCGAAGGAAACGTGATTGGCTCGCCCAACTCCCCCCTCTGACGACGCGCTCTACGCCTAAGTGCTGAACAGGGTCGACCGCTGAACGAGCTGGATAGCGACCATAGCCATCCCATACCCATTCCATCACATTGCCCAGCATATCCTGATGTCCCCACTTCGTAGGTTTGAGCTGTCCGACCTTCTGGGTGGCACACCACTCTCCTGCCGAACCTGCGCACCGTCGACCTGATTCAAAGTCTACGGAGCTGTTACCTCGGTACCACGCGAGCGTGTCTAAGATCGTCCGATCGCGGGCTGGTCGCAACGGCAGTGAACCACCATATGTCGACGTGCTGGTACCGCCTCTGGCCGCATATTCCCATTCAGCTTCGGTCGGTAAGCGGTAGCCCTCGCAGTCCAGTCCTTTGAACTCAACGACACAAGAATAATCGCCAAGGCAGGTATCGGGCCCCTCCGATGGGACCCTACAGCCTCCACCTAACTGGCCTTTGCAGCTCGTCAGATCATAACAACGCTCCATGCCTTCGGCTTCCGATAGACGATTCAACCAGGTCAGCGCCTCATACCAATTCACCCGCTCCACAGGGCACTCTAGGCCACAGTCGGGAAAGCGGGATGGATTATGTGCCACGAGAGAACGCCACTCGCGTTGAGTGACCTCAGTGCGCTTGATCAGCACCCGCCGCGTCAACGCGACAGTGTGAGAGCGCTCGTTTCTAAAGCGACCAGCTTCTCGGCGTGGCGATCCTCTGGTGTAGGGCCCAGCTTTAACCTCGAGGTAGTCCTTTGGCTTGGGCTGAGAGTAGGCCAGCGTCTCCGCTGCCGGAAGCGGCTCCACAGGCACGCAGAGTTCCCTGCGAGCGACATGGTTTTTTGGGCAGCGCGGCTGCCCGATGCAGCGGCTCTTCTTTTTTGACCACTTCTGCCCTCGCCAGCAGCAGCCACCCTCGGTCTCGATCCGGTCATCTCCACAGTCGGCCTTAATGCAGTCTTCACCATCATCGGAGGGGATGCGCCCAGCTGGGCACTCGGCCAAGCCCACACACCGTAGCTCATCGTTAGACCACGTCTGTCCGGACCAACAACAATGCCCGTAGGTCAACTCGTTTCGAACCCTGTCGTTCTTACAGGCTCCGTCATCCGCGCTCGCTGCCTGTGGCGCGCCGAGCAGGAGCAAGAGCAGGAGAACGCTTGAGTGGTTCAGTCGAGTCATGGGCGCAGCTTAATGTGAGAAGGCTCTAGTAACCAGCGATTCAAGGCAGGGTAGTGATTCAATGGGAACATGATTCATAAAGTTTCCTCTCTGTGTATAGCCCTGAACCCCATGGACAGGGTAAGGTCCCGTCCCATGAAACACGAACTACTTAGATTTCATTTCGCGATCGCTCTGTTCTCTTTGAGCGCTCTCTCCATGATCGGCTGCGCTGATGGCGGTGAACCAGAGCACATCGTTCGTAGCCGAGACGGTGGATCCGATATCGGTCAAGACAGTGATCAGGGGATGACGCCACGGGATGGCGGGGTGATGACTCCGACCACAGATAGTCAGGTCGGGCCACCGACGGACTCGACTGTGCCTGAGGTCGATGGGGGCTCGGGGAATCAATATCTCCGTGAAGTGCCAGACGCCTTGGCGCCCGCATTCGGAGACGCGATCTGTGGTTACCTAGAGCGCTGTGAGCTTAAGACGCTGCTCGAGGCCGTCATCAATGAGCCGTGCGCTCAGTTTCTCTCTCGGCAATTTAGGGACGCCACCGTCGCTCGCCTCGAGGGCGCCGTCAGAGAAGGCAGCATCGGGTTTGATCCGTCCGGTGCCCAAGCCTGTCTGTCTGCCTTTGATGCTCTGGAGTGTACGCCAGACTTCGAAGCGCTTGCCATGAGCTGTCTATCGGGATTTGTCGGTCAACTAGGGTTGGATGAAGCCTGTAGCCATCATGAAGAATGCGTGACGGGTCATTTCTGTGCAGTTGACGGAGAGTGCCCCGGGCAATGCGCAGCCCTCAGTGAAACAGGCGAGCCATGTACTGATCCCGCAGGGTGCGTGGCAGGATCCAGCTGCGTTCAGGGCACATGCCAACTCCCGGTCCCCGAGGGCGAGGTCTGTGGAGGTAATGGGCCAGCTTGCGAAGCCGGGCTCTTTTGCGATGGAGAGAATGGCGGACGTGGTCGATGCAGGGTCTTCAATAGCGACCTCGTAGGTGAGAACGCGATGTGCGAGATAAACGGCGGCCCTCTGTGTGAGGCTGGGCTGGCCTGCGTGACCGTGGTCAACGCGATCATCATCGAGTTCAGGTGTCGCCCACGGGTCGGGCTGGATGAGGTCTGTCACCCTGGTCTACCCGATCAATGTGAAGACGGACTGTACTGCGCCGGGACCAATATTATGAGCTTCCCACCCGATCTAGACGGCCGCTGCGAAGCTCTACCGGGCGCGGGTGAACCGTGTGGTTCCGCGCCAGCATTTGAGGTGTGTGGGCCCGGGCTCGTGTGTGACGACGGTACCTGTGCTGCGAGAAGCGCCCTCGGCGACGCCTGCCAAGCCGACGCCACCTGCTATAGCGGAAAATGCGCGGAAGGTGTGTGTGTGACAGACGGACTGTGTGGTCCCTAAATCACGTGACTCTTCGTTCACTTTGGCTATTCACTGCGCTCATCGCTCTCACGCCTTCCCAAGGTCTGAGCGAAACGACCAAAGCGGCCGCTCCGTCAGACGGTCCCATCATCGAAGTCGTCGTCGTTGGACCGGGGAGCAACTTCTATACGATCTTCGGTCATCTAGCCGTACTCATTCGGCCAAGCGCCCAGACCGCACCTAAAGACGGTCAGCTATACAACTTCGGCGTGACCAAGTTTAGTGATCCTGGCTACCTCTGGGCGTTTATGACAGGCCAGGCCGTGTTCTGGGGAAATAAGCGTCCGTACCGTAAACAACTGAAGAAATGGCGGAGAGAAGATCGAACCGTGACCCGGTTCCCGCTGCTTCTGGACACCGCTACGCGCCGCAAGATTCATCAACGCTTCCAAGACATGATCTCTCTGGAGAAACGAGAGTTTCGCTACGACACCTTCCGCGAGAACTGCTCGACGAAGGTTCGCGATGTCCTCGACGAATTTAGTGATGGTGCTTTGAGCGAGGCCTGGAAGGGTCAGAGCAGCCATCAGAGCTTTCGCGATCGAGCTCGTTATGGATACTCCAAACATATCCCTCTCCTCGTGCTCCTTGAATGGGGTGCAGGAGAAGAGATGGACGCACCGCGCACTGCCTGGCAGCGCTCGGGAGAGCCTGCATTCTTCGGTCAAGCACTCCCTAAACTGCGTACCAAGTCTGGACAGGCGCTGTTCGGTAAGGGCGTAGTCGATCGGGTACGCAAGGGACCTCCATCCACCGGAGCCTCGACGGTTTGGCTCACTTGGGTTCATGGAATAATCGCGCTCTTGCTGGTCATCATCGGAGTCCGATGGACAGGCCCGCCGACTGCGGCCAAGGGAGCCGCCGTCGCTGCTTGGGCGCTGGGCTGCGCGGCCTTCGGCGCCCTCGCCTGCTCCCTACACCTCATCAGCTTGTGGCCAGAGACCAGGTCAAATTGGCTGATGCTCGGCGCTAATCCACTGGACATCATCTTGCTCATCACGGCGATCCGGTGGATGCGAGGCTCGCCGATGGTTCCCTCATGGGTCACAGGCTACCTCAGGTTTAGGGTATGCCTCGTCTTTGTCGGGGTGTGCGTCGAACCTCTGGTCTCACCAGAGATGGGTCCTATCGGACCACGCCTCGTATTCCTCGGTGGATGGTTTATGGTCAACCGGATGATAGACGACGGACGGATCGCATCGGAGCGCGCTCCCAGAGAGCCAGACCCCTCCTACAGCTAGAGAAACCGCGACTCCGAACACCTCAAGATAAAGAAAGCGCAGGCCATTCAGGCTCTGCTTGCAAGGATGTAGGGACAGCCGCTCGATCTCATACACATGTAGTTTTATGTGGTATGCATAATTACAATATAGTACACCTATGCCCTCCAGAGAGGGGTGAGATTAGGTAAAATCCTGGAAAACAGGGGCGTACTTCTGATAGAAACCGCGCCTCAGGCATAAATCATTAGAGGCCCGCCGAATGGTGCACGAGATTCGAACAGCGCTGCGACAGATCCCTTACGCCCTAGGCGTAATCATGGTCACGTGCCTGTTCAGTATCGCCGGCGCTAAGGATCTAGAAGGTCTTAAAGAGAACCAGTTGGACTGCTTAGGAGAAGGTCTACCAAAGATCTCTTCAGGCCTACGCTGCCCCGGCGATCCACTGGACCTCGCCGAATTCAAACGATCCCTTAAACATCTCCCCAGCGTGGAGAAAGTAAGCAAGCCTGAGCCCGTGGCGTCCTCCGTCAAGCCTCTGAAGCTGGCACCGAAGATCAATCAGAAGACTGAGGCGTTTAAGCCTAAGGTGCCGGTCTGGCCTCACTCCGTCTCCATTGGTTCCGCGGCACGTGGAAGCCTATACAACGCAGAGACCCTCGATCCGAGCGACCGAATCTCTGTTCGCATCGGGCGCCATTATGGAACTCGGGAGATGGTCTCAGCGATCAAGCAGGCGGTCGATGACGTACACACTGATTTTCCAGATACACCTAAGCTCGCGGTTGGGGACCTCTCACGTAAGCGAGGCGGTCTATTCAGACCCCATCTCTCACACCAATCAGGTCGTGACGCCGACATCGGTTACTACCTGAAGACGGGGCACAACACGCGACGGCTCATGCCTGCGCGACCACGGACGCTGGACGTGAAGCGCACCTGGCGTTTCATGGAGTCCCTGATCGCCGACGAGAAGGTGAAATATCTGTTCGTCGACTATCGCTTGATGGGATCCCTTTATAGATACGCTCGCGACGTCAAGCAGATGTCTCCGGAGCGTCTCCAAGAGGTGTTCGCCTATCCACGAGGACGTCACGCGAGGGTCGCCATCATGCGACACCTCAAGGGACACGCAGACCACATGCACGTCCGATTTCATGCTCCGGACTCAGTGAGCGCTATTCGTGAACTTGTGAGGCGCCACGGACGCAAAGTGCTCCAACCGGTGCCCGTTTACGCCAAGATTAGGCGCGGTGACAGCCTCTGGAAGATCGCTCGGCGCCACCGAACGAACATCAAGAAGCTCACGCGCTGGAATCGGATCAGCCGCCGGAAACTGCTCAAGCCAGGCGCCAAGTTGGTCGTCGGCTGGCGTAGTCCCCGGATTCCGGGTGAGCCAAAGAGCTAGCCTAGTAGTACCAAGGAAATTGGCTGAAATCCTGCTGACGCTTCTCGAGAAAGGCATCGCGTCCCTCGCGGGCTTCATCAGTCATGTAGGCCAATCGCGTCGCCTCTCCTGCAAACATCTGCTGTCCAACCAAACCATCATCGATCAAGTTGAAGGAGAACTTCAGCATCCGCTGAGCGGTTGGGCTCTTGCCGTTGACCTCAGCCGCCCACTCGAGAGCAACACGCTCTAGGTCTTCGTGAGGTACGACAGCGTTCACCATCCCCATCTCGAAGGCTTCCTGAGCAGAGTAATTCCGGCCGAGAAAGAAGATCTCTCGAGCTCTCTTCTGCCCGACCTGCCGCGCGAGATACGCTGAGCCAAATCCTCCATCGAAGCTCGCGACGTCGGCGTCTGTTTGCTTAAAGATCGCGTGCTCCTCGCTTGCGAGCGTCATGTCGCAGACAACGTGGAGACTGTGGCCCCCACCGACGGCCCAGCCAGGGACAACGCAAATGACGACCTTCGGCATGAAGCGGATCATTCGCTGACACTCAAGAATATGAAGGCGGCCCAGCTTCGCACGATCGATCTGTCCAGGATCCTCCGTCTCATATTGGTAGCCAACTGAGCCACGAATACGCTGGTCCCCTCCACTACAAAAGGCCCAGCCACCGTCCTTAGGTGACGGTCCATTGCCCGTCAAAAGAACACACCCCACATCAGACCACTGTCGCGCATGGTCGAGGGCCGTAAATAGTTCATCGACGGTCCCTGGACGAAACGCGTTTCTAACCTCAGGTCGGTTAAAAGCGATGCGAACGGTCCCTTGATTTCGGGCTCGGTGATAAGTGATGTCCTTAAAATCAAAGCCATCGACGGTGATCCACTGCTCTGGATCAAAGATCGGTGAAATCGTGTTCACTGGTGCTGCCTCCGTATCTACGTGGCGCGCAAACTACACCCTCGCCGACACAAACGCACCCCCCTGATGCCAAGCACCCCATCTTATGCGGCCGGTTTTGATTCAAGTTTCTCCCGAAACTGCCGTTGTTCATGCGAGGGCCCTCTGTTTGGAGGTTGGCACACACCTTGCTCAACTAACGAGAGCGAAGAACCGCGCCGTGTGTGGCCTTGGTTCATCAACGATTAGGGGGACTGCAGATGAGCAGCAACTCTCAAGAGACTGAAATTACTGTTAAAGACGTGCTCAGGGAAGGTGAAGAAGCCTTCGCTGAAGGACGTCTAGATGACGCTCGAAAATGCTTCGAGAGCGTCCTCTCTATAGATGGTGCTCAACCCCAGGCGCTCAATAATCTGGCGGTATTGTGTCATCAATCTGGCGATCTGGACCTCGCAGAGATGCTGTTTCTGCGAGCGGCTGTGCTTCAGTCGGATCCAACAGACGCGCTCGTGAATCTGTCCGCCGTCGCGCAGCACGCAAGCCGCCTGCCCGAAGCAGCAGCATATCTTGAGCGCGCGCTGGAGCGGTCTGGAGAGACGCCGCGAGTGCTCGAGCAGATGAGCAATCTCGCCGAGGTGATGGGAGATCCGATCACCGGTAAGCAGCTCTGGCAGAAGGCGCGAGCAGCCGCGACCGCTGTGGATCCACATTGGAAGGCGGCCTTCTGCTCGGTGGATATCACACCCGATCTCTCGGACAATGTAGAGCTCCAAGGGTTCTTCGGTGCACCGCGGGTCGCTAAATCAGTCGCGAGTAAATTGGAGCTTCAGGTCGCGCTCATTGAAGACGGCTATCGGCACCGTGCGCTCTTTGTGGGTGCCGACGTGTTTGGCTTTGGACCGGAGTTTGTCAGCGCGATCCGAGACGCGGCTGCGATTTGGGGCATCGAGCCAGAGGCGGTCATCCTAAATGCATCTCACACGCACTATGCGCCCGGTACGATCACTCACACTGTTCCAGGACTCGGGAGATTTGAGCGCGCGTTCGCGACTCAGGTCTGCGCAGCGATCACGAACGCTCTGCCCCGATTATATTTGGATTTAGCTCCAACTGAGATCTCCTGGGGACGAGCAGAAGGACAGATTGGCTTCAACCGACGCAAAGACGTCGGTGGACGCGTCGAGATGGCGCCAAACGTCGATGGACACTATGAGACGGAGACACCCATACTCTATCTCAATCGCGAAGATGGGCGTCGATGCCTGATGGTGAATCATGGATGTCACCCCACAGGGCTTGGACCCGCTGATGCGATATCGGCCGATTATCCCGGTGCGCTGCGCGAGACCATCCTCAAGAAGGACGGCGCGGACGTCGTCATGTTTCTCCAAGGGGCAGCAGGAAACATCAAGCAAGGGGCTCAGGTCGGTGAGCAGGTCGGCTGGATCAGTAACCATGATGATGCGTGTACGCTGGGTCAGCGCTTAGCGGACGCTGTTCTCGAGGCACTCCCCACTCTGACCGCGGTGGACGGGTCCATCCGTGGAACCATCCAAACCGTAACCCTCCCCCTTAAGGGCGGACCAGCGGGTGCTGACGCGATCTCTCTGCCAGAGCACAGTCACGTGCCTAGAGCGATTCTGGACGCGTGGTCGAGCGTGGTTGAGGCCCGTTACCCCGGCCAACCAACCGGGTTCCAAATCGAAGTGACCAGCTTGGCGCTCGGCCCAGTGAACTTCGTCGCTCTACCCGGTGAGCCCATGGCTGAGACAGCCAACAGAATTCGCCAGCTGAGCACACGACATGATGTGGTCTTCTGCCTCGGATACACCAATGGTCTGGCCGCATACTTCCCTGCTGAAGAGATGGTCGAAGAGGGAGGATACGAAGCACATATGTCTAGCTTCGTGTATTCCTTGCCTTCCCAACTGGCGGCTGGGTCGGAGTCGGCCATACTCGAGACGTCCTACGTGGGTAGCCACGCAGTGTCACCAGTGATCGAGCCGCCGCCCGCGATGCCGCGAGAACAGAGTGATCACTCCGCGTTCTTCGTGCTGTCTACTGGGCGTTCGGGAACTCAGACGATGGCACAGATGTTCAAACTCGCGACCAACGCGCATGTCTGGCACCACCCGCAACCCTACATGATCATGGAGACGCAACAAGCGTATTGGGACACGATCGATCGTCGGTCAATCTTCTGGTCGGGACGTGGCCAAATCATCCGAGAGGCGTGGGACAACGGCCTAATTCACGGTGAGACGGATCACAACATGACGCCGTTTTGCGATGTGATCGGTGACGATGTGCCTAACTCCAAGTTCGTCATCCTCGTCAGAGATCCACGAGAGTTCGTCCGCTCCGGAATGCGGAGAAACTACTATCGTGGTACCGGGGCCTGGGAACAGGGCCGGCTGCGTCCACAGGAGTCAGACCCCATCTTTGAAGAGTGGTCTCAACGAAGCCAGTTCGAACAGATCGCGTGGTTATGGGCTGAGACCTATCGCCACATTGAGAGCACACGGGCCAAGATCGGTGAAGACCGAGTTCACGTGTTGCGATTTGAAGACCTCATCGCCGGTCCGGAAGCCACGGATACATTGTTCCAATTCCTTGGACTCGACGGATACGATCATCAAGCGGTGGAGACGATCCTCGGACAAAAGCTAAACGCTCAGCAAGTCGGTGACTTCCCTCACCCTTCCGAGTGGTCAGATGAGCTGCATGCCCAATGCTGGGCGGCGCTTGGAGACATCGCCGAGGTCTATGGATACCCAGAAGAATACCCCAAGCGCCGACGCGGCGCGGCATAAGGAGCTTTCGATGTCAGATATCCGCGGAAAGCGAATCATGGTCGTCGGTGGCGCAGGCCTCATCGGCTCACACATCGTCGATCAATTGACCGATGAAGACGTGGCTGAGGTGATCATCTATGACAACTTCACCAGAGGCACCCACGGCAATCTAGCCGCCGCCCTCAAGGACCCTAGGGTTCGAGTCTTCGACGTCGGTGGTGACATCACTCAGGCAGATATTCTTGCCTCGGCGATGAAAGAGACCGATATGGTCGTCCACCTCGCCGCCCTCTGGCTCTTGCAATGCCACGAGTTCCCACGGGCCGCCTTCGACGTAAACATCAGGGGCACCTTTAATGTCCTCGAGGCGTGCCGAGACGCTCAGATCGAGCGACTCGTCTACTCCTCGTCCGCGTCTGTGTACGGCAACGCACAGTTCACCCCGATGACCGAGGATCATCCCTACGGGAATGAGACGTTCTATGGAGCGACCAAGATCGCTGGTGAGCACATGTGTCGAGCCTTCCATCATCGATATGGACTCAGCTATGCGGGGCTCCGCTACATGAACGTCTACGGACCTCGCCAAGACTACAAGGGTGCTTACATCGCCGTGATCATGAAGATACTGGACTGCATCGATCGAGGAGAGCGCCCGGTCGTATACGGTGATGGCAGTCAGAGCTATGATTTTGTGTACGTCGGTGATGTCGCTCGAGCCAATATTTGTGCTCTAAAGAGCGACGCAACTGACTCCTTCTATAACGTCGGTACAGGTATCGGGACGAGCATCAAGGAGCTCGCAGAGACCCTCGTCGAGCTGACCGGCAGCGACCTGCCCATCGAATACAGAACCCAGGAACAGTCCTTCGTTACCCACCGAATTGGGTCGACACAGGCCGCCGCTGGGGACTTAGGGTTCATCGCCCGGACCCCACTCGCCGAGGGCTTGAAGAAGGTTATAGAGTGGCGCAAGGCTGATCAAGATAGGGCCAACGCATCAGCTTTAGTTTCAGCAGGCCAACCTGCTCAAAACGAACCACCGATCAAACGCGAAGAGAACAGCGCTTCAGCATAGGAGGAGTGCCATGATTGAGGACATTCAACCAATCCGCATCGCGGTGCTGACCGAAGCCGGCACCTGCGAACAGCAGACGACGCTCACCTTATCGGTGTTGCAAGCGACCGCTGACGAGGCTCGAAAGAAGGCCGACATAGAGATCTATCTCATCGGCGCGAGTCTGATGGGCATAGAGGGCTTAAACTGCGAAGGACTGCATCGGGGACAGCGCTGGAATCACGCGTTAGGCCAGCTCCGAGATACCGATGCCGACGCGGTCCTCTTCCTGGAGCCGGACACGATCATCGATGCTCAATTCATCGAAACCTATGTCGATTTTCTGGAGCGAGGATACGGTGGACTCTCGCTGTTCGACCACTACGTCATGGACGTAGAGTCGGATCGAAGTGTGTTCTGGGACGGGCACACGGGTCCTCAGCGTAATACGCCGCTCGTGAATGGGCGATGTATTAGCCGACGTTGGTTAGACGAAGTTCAGTGGTCGATGTGCGCCGGACACGACGAAGATTTGACCGATGATATGAGGGCCAAGTGGCAAGAGTTAATCTGCCAAGCTGCCCACGCCGGTGAAATGAGAACCTTCGGATGCATCGCGAGCAGTTTCGGTGTAGCGACGTATCGAGCTGCGGGCGTGGACTTCTTTGAGCAGTCGGGTGATTCAGCCAATACACGCCCCATAGACCGGGCAGTTTTTCTGGAGGCGCATTACGGCGATATGGCCGAAATGATCTTGACCGGTGATGTCCCCGATCTCTCCTTTGACGAGCCGACCTATCGTATCGAGGACGAGGATTCGGACTCAGTAGAGCAGGCCCAGGAAAACCACGACCCGAACCAAGAATACGCCGAAGTGACCATGGAGCATACCGATGACCTCGAGGGGCATACAGATGCTCCCGACGCGCACACGGAGGCTCTCCAGGAGGACACGGAGGCTCTCCAGGAGGTCGTGGAAGCGCATCCACCCAATACGAACCTCGAAGACACCAGTAAGCCAGAGTTTCAAGAAGAGGCGGCTGATTTAGCGGCGGAGATTCTCAGGCTCATCCCTACGCCGTCGGGCAGCTCCACTGGTGAGACCGTGGCAGAGTCGGCCCCACCCCCAGCCATGTCCACGCCGGCCTCGAAAGAGTCGGCGCCCACGACAAAGCTCAAGAGACGCCCTATCGCGGGCGCCGCAGAGCCGACGGGCGAGAAGCAGCCAATCACGCTCACGCGACGACCGATCCAAAGCGACGATGATGCGAGCGCGAAGAGCGTCGTTGACTCTGTCACTCCGCCAGCCAGTCGACCGAATATTGTCGATGGACCTGACCCACAGACGCCCGAAGAGTGGGTTGTGCGTGGTGAGGCAGCGTTCGGTGAAGGGGACCTAGACAACGCCGAACGCTGCTTTCGCCAAGCGCTGATGCTGAACCCCATTCACAGCGTCGCCCTCAACGACCTCGCGGTGATTCATCATCAACGCGGCCAAGCGAACGAAGCTGAGCGGCTGTATCTTAAGGCGGTCACCTTTGATAACGAGCAAGCAGACGCCTTCGTAGGCCTCGTCGGACTGGCCGCTGCGACCGGTCAAATGAGCTTAGCTGTGCGGTACGCCGCTCGGGGCATCAAGCGAGCCCCACAACATCCCGAGCTGCTTCAGGTGGTAAATGAGTTGACTCAGGGCGCTGGCGGGATCAACGCCGAGCGGAAAGGGGCTTAGTCATGTCAGAGTCATCCAATCAGAGACCAAGACTGCTCTTCTTGAGCGGTCCCCACGACCATCTTGAGCCTCTCAGGCTTGTTGGCTTGATAGATCCCGTGACCCGCTGGCTTGACTACCACTTCGACTTGACCGTCCTGCCAGGCGACCAAGATTACGAGATGGTGGTGTCAGAGCATCGGCCCGATATCGTCATGTTCGACAGCGGCGCCGACTCCTTCAAGGGGCGGTATCCCGTCTATTCAAACACCGACGCTCATCCGGACGTCCCCAAGGTAGGGTTTGTCCGTAATGACTTCCATTCCCCTATGCGCCTCAACTCGTTTGGCCGCATGGAGCAGTGGGGTGTTCACACCTTCTTTAGTCCTTCCTTCCCGGTGAAGGGCGCCCCGAGCGCCTTCCGCGACCGGACCATCTTCGTGCCTCGCTGGGTCGATGACGAGATATTTAAGGACTATCAAGAAGACAAGTCAGTGCCCGTCTCTATGCTCGGAGCTGGATTCTTATCCTCTGACTTTTATCCATGGCGAAGGCGGATTTCCCAGAAAATCGTGCAGTATTTTCCCTTCTTCCACGCGCCAAGGCCCATGCCCCGGCCACATATGGTCGTCGGCGAAAATTACGGGAGAATGATCAATCGCTCCCACTTCGTCGTGGGCTGCGGCGGCGCGTCGCGATCATTGGTCTCAAAGTTGTTCGAGATCCCTGGAGCCCGGAGCATATTGGTCACCGAAGGCACCGAGATCGTGAAAGACGCCGGGTTCGTTGACGGCGAGAACTGTATCTTCACTGACGAAGACGGCGTCGTCGAACGCATAGAGCACCTGTTGGCTCATCCTGATGAGTTGGACGCATTGACTGAACGTGGGTTTCGTTTCATCCACGACAATCACTCTCATCGAAATCGTACTCAGGTTCGAGAGTGGTTGGCGCTCTACCACACCCTCGGCTCTGACCAACGTATCGTTCAGACGAGCATCTCAAAGCCCCTTGAGATCATCGGCGCGACGGAGACACAGACAGAGTTCGTCCCCTTCGAGGACACGACGGTCTCCACTGGCGTCACGGGTGGTTTCGGGCTTCTAGAGAGTGGAGAAATTGAGGCTGCTGTTCGCACCTTCGAGAAAATGCTGAGCACGTATCACTATATGTTTGAGCCACATCTAGGCATCGGGATCGCGAAGCTCTGCCAGGGTAAACTCACCGACGCTGTCGTCCGGTTCGCACAGAACATCAACAACCAAAACACCTTTCATTGCCGAGTTGAAGACCCCGTGAACCAGGCCTACATGGCGTTGACCTTCCTCTGCGCAGGCGACTATCGCAACGCAGCCAAATACGCGCGGCGGCAGCCAGAGGTGAGGCATCCTCTGCTGCAGGTCGTTCGTTGGATGATCAGTCTCGTGGATCATTCAGTCGCCGATGAGATCGTTTTCAACGAGGCCGTTGATGATGACACGATCAACTTAAACACCTTGGATCCCCGTTCGCCGCGGTCATTCCAGGGCTGGTCCGCGCACTGCGTAGACATCCTAAAGACCTCTAACCAGGCACGGGTGCTCGAGGCGGTCGTCTCCTCTGGCGTGCTTCGCCATCCCGTGGCAAACGCGTCGTAATGAGTAAGCGAGTCGTCTTCATTGGCAGCTCGGAGTGGGGCCTCAGATCTCTGAGAGTCCTCACTGAGCTAGACGACATCGAGGTGGTCGGCGCGGTGACCAACCCCGCCGTATTCAAGATCTCCTATAGCCCAGACGGGGTGCGGAACGTCCATCATGCCGACGTCCCTAGCTTCTGTGAGGAGAACGACATCTCCACCTATCTGATGGGCTCAGATGAACCGATGAAGAGCCCTCGACTCATGGAGGTTCTCGAGGCCTGGGCGCCGGACTACTTCTTCGCCCTGGGTTGGTATCATGTGATCCCAGCCCCTATCCGAGAGTTGGCCCCGGTGCTCGGTATTCACTATTCTCTCTTGCCGGACTACTCTGGCGGCGCTCCCTTGGTTTGGGCGATGATCAATCAAGAGCAGATCGTCGGGGCGACGCTCTTCCAACTCGACGGCGGAATCGACACCGGACCCATCATCGGACAAGCCCACGCAGTCGTTCACCCACGAGAGACCATTAAGCGACTCTATGATCGAGTGGGCGAGATCAGTCTTGAGTTACTGCGCTTCGAGCTGCCTAGATTCGTTCGCGAAGAGCTCTCTTCAACTGTTCAGGCGAGCGAAGGAAGGCGAGTCTTCCCCCAGAGAAGCCCCGAAGACGGCCTGATAGATTGGAGCCACTCTGCGGCACAGATCGACGCCTTCATTCGCGCTCAATCTAGACCATACCCCGGCGCTTTTACTCGACTAAATGAGCAGCTGACACAGATCTGGAGAGCGACGCCGTTCATCGAATCAAACGATGGACCGACTGGATCAATATTCAGCGATAACGACCAGGTCTTCATACGCTGCGCATCGGGTATCATTCGTTTAGATGAGGTGGAGATCGCAGGCCGGGTCTATCAGGCAGAGCACGTGGTTGACGCAGTAATGGGCGAGCGCGCTCAGAGGCGCGCTTAGAGGCGCCGAACCACTAGCGGAGCTGCCTCATGAGCTCTGTCCAGGTGTCTTGATCTTCGGCCACCTCGGCGTCATCCGGATGCCCATAACGGTTCTGAGATAGACGAGGTGCGATGATCGAACCAGCGATCGTGAACGCGCAACTCACAGCCACAAGCGCGATAATGACAAAAGACACGCTCGGCTGAAGTCCCTCAACATTCTCCACTAAATTTGTGACCAAGTTTTCCATCAGGATGCCCTCACTGTTATCGGCAACACGCCGTATACCAGGACCGTAGCACGACACCTACATGTCGCCAAAAAACATACATAAACCAAAATCGGTCGCTCAAGGAATCGCCCATGTGACCCACTGATAGATGAGCCCGACACGGCCTACGGGTAAATTACCCATCGGTGTCGCCCATGAATTCATCACCAGCAACTCCACGGCTACTCTCCGCTCACACCGGCACAGACAGCCCAAAGTTCCTGACCTCGACCAATAAACCACGGTAGACTGTCCACGGTTCCCCTCAAGCTGACCCGTTCCTGGGAGATCATAATGACTTCAGTGCTCCGCACATGGACTGTCTTATTCCTCGTCATCAGTGGCTGTTCGCTAGCGCTTTCCTGCGCAGAGTCGCCAGCCTCGGGCGCAGGCTCAGACTGCCGCAACGATGGGCTCGGGTGTCCAAATGGGAGCGTCTGCGTCGCCGATGTCCGGGGTGACTATTATTGCGGTCCCAGCGAAGGACAGCGACCGCCGGAACAAGACGCCATCGTCATTGGTGGAGCGGACGCATCTCAGTCGGGCGCAGGAGGCCAAGCGGGCGCCGGGGGACGATCAGGCTCTGGCGGCGCCGGCGGTGTTGGCACAGGCGGCTCCTCTGGCGGTTCGGGTGGTGAGCCGGGCGGCGCTGGCGGAGGACCAGCAGGCGGCGGCAACGGTGGAGGTGGTCCCGCCGACGAGTGTGGCCAAGTGCGCCTATTGCTGAAGCCAAGCGCCGGAGAGATCGCCCGTGTGTACGTCGTCGTCGACCGCTCCTACAGCATGGTCGAGCGCGTCGATCGCTGGACCCCCATGATGAACGCCCTTGAAAATGTCACTCAAGCCCTGGATGGCGTTGTGCAATTTGGGCTGGTCCTCTTCCCCGACCCGTACCCCCAGGGCGGACTGCCGGACAACGTCCGTGAGTCATGCGCACCCGGCCGCGTCCATGTCCCCGTCGCCCACGACACCTCGGCCGAGATCGTACGATGGTTGGATGAAGAGCGACCCCGATTCGGTCTCGGAACACCAACGGCGTCCGCGCTCCAGGCAGCCGGCGAAGCCCTCTCAGGGGCGCCGACGGGAAACGATTACATTCTCCTCGCCACAGACGGTGGACCAGGCTGTAACTTCGCCCTCGATTACGAGAGCTGCGTCTGTCTGAACGGGGCGTCATGCCTCCTGTTTGAGATGCCGCAGAACTGCTTAGATCGGGAGCGCACGGTCACCGTTGTTCGTAATCTCGTGAATCGATGGGGCATCAAGACCTTCGTACTTGGCCTCACCGATGAGAACTTCTTACCAGAGGCTCGAGGCGTTCTCGATGAGATGGCAGTCGCGGGACAAACTGCGGTGGACGGACGCCACTTCGAGGTCGGTAGACTCGACGAGCTCCAACGACAGCTCGCGGCCACCGCAGGCGGCTTGGTCCCATGTATCTATGATCTGGGCGAAGTCCTGCGCTTCGCAGACCGACTTGAGGTGAGCATCGACGGGCAGGTAGTTCAGCGTGATCGTACCCGGACTACTGGCTGGGCGATCGTAGACGATCAGCTTGAGTTCACGGGCGCAGCCTGCGCTCAATTACGTGATGGACGTGCTCATGAGGTCCGAGCTGAGTGCCGTTGATCTCACTAGATCCGGTCAAATCAAACATTATTTTGTCACAGTAGGCGTAGGAAATTTCGCGGCCGGGTCGCCCTGTTTCTGGTCATCGGATCTAGCCTAATCTGAGCTTAAATCTGACGATCCGCCTCCTTATCAGCGGAGCTTATCCGGCGAGATTCACAAGATAAGACCGCACCGTAAAATGCTGATACGGGTTGTTCTCACGGTACTTTACCGCTATCGTTGTACGAAATATGGGTTCACACGGACAGTGACTCGGAGAAACGCATGGGTACGCAAGTCTCCAAGACAGAAGGTCTTCTTGACCGAGCTATACAGCAACGTGAAGTGACGAGAGAGCTCCGCCGAAAGAAGTCGGAGAACGTCGCCGCCGAAAGCGAAACAAAGCGGGCAAATCGTGCTCAAGCGGTAGCGGAGTCGCGCGAAAAGCGTGAGGTCTCTGGTGCGCGCGACGTAAACCGCTATGAGGCCGCCGAGGCCTATCGCACGAACATCAACGAAAAGCAGAGAATACAGGAGATGGCTGAGGACTCCGTCAGCCCGGGCGAAGCCGTGCGGGAGATGTACGGTCTCAACGATCCTCTCCAAGTGCTCGCAAAGAACAACGCGAGGAACGACGATCTGCGCCATGAGCGGGAGATTTCTATCTCCAAGCAGAAGGCGACCATTAAGGCGGCCAGCGCTGAGCGTGAGAAGACCAACGCCCAGTACGAAGCGGGAAACGCGAAGGATCTCGAAGACAACCTCAGACGTCAGATGGAGAAGATTAGGGATCTCGAACGGGATCTCAATCTCGCCGAAGAGCGTAAAGACAAAGAAGCGCTCGCTGAGCTCAGCGGAGACTCCGGAAAGACAGACGAAGCCCGCGTAATGCTCGAGGACATAGAGGCTGATCTCGTCAAGATGCAAAAGGCGATGGAGATTAACGACAAGTCGCAGGCGAAGGTCGCAGCCCGCGACGTCGCTCAAGGCGAGAAGCAGCTCAAGAAGGCCTTGGCGGGGAAGCAGTTCCAGCAGCGGCAAATTCAAGCCAATAAGCCTAAAGACACGACTGACGGCGCCTTCGAAGAGGTGGCGGTCGCGCCGAACGGAGAACCCGACACCACGCTAGGTCTGGTCGCCTCCAAGGAAGAAGGCACCGAGACGAAGGCTGATCGGAAAGCCAAGCGCGTCGAAGAGTCCGGGCCCGCTGAAGCGATCTTTGTGACGCCCGAAGATGTTCGTATGGACACCGCCGAGGAGCTGCAGGAGACCCGCGCTAAGGTCGCTGAGGCTTTGGAGAAGACCCGAGCTTTGAGCAGCGAGGTCAACGAGCTGGACAAGGTGACCAAGAAGGTCGTCAAGAAGGTGATGGAGTCTATCGACGCATCGGTGCCAGGTGAACGGCTGCCCGGCCCAGAGCAAGCAGCTCGAGCCGCAGAAGAGGCGGCTCGAATTACTATCGATGACCCCATGCGAGCCTTGCAGTCTCAGGCGCTGATCAGCGTGGACACGGCCATGCGAGTGCTCCGATAGAGAGCAGCTTTACGGCGTAACAGGTAAATTAAACTCCCATCGAACAGCGCTGATTCGTGGCACCAAGGCCGTAATTTTCAATCATCATCTCGAATAAAGACACTCCCCTCACGTCGGACGTCCATGTCAATCAGCGACGCGCGCGATGGCGCACGTGGTGACAAGAGTCCTTGTTCCTGAGTGGCACATGGGTTAAAGCGGCACCGTCAATTGATGCCTCCGTTGACTTCTTGATTTAGGTGACATGTTCGTAACGCTCAACCAATCGAAGCTCATAACGACCGCGCTCTGCCTGCTGGCCGCGATGTTATGGAGCGGCCTCGCCCTGAGCTCACCTCCGAGCGGAGACCCCCTAGCGAGCGGTTTTTGGGAGCGTTTAGGGACAGAGAAGGGCATCGTCCTCAAAAGAAAGAAGCTAAAAAACTCAAAGCTCTTCGCTGTTCGGGGTGAGACGACGATCGACAGTCCTATAGAGCGGGTGACGAGCGTGCTCTGCGATCACACGCGTTGGATCGAGTGGACTGAGAGTATGTCCGACGCGAAGCTGCTCGCGACCGGAGAAGGCGGGGAGAAGATCGTCTATCAGGCATTTGATATGCCAGCGATCATCGCCGACCGAGACGTCGTGTATGCCATCAAGCTCATTCAGAAAGATGGCTACATCGAGTTGACAGGCCGCAGTCGCGCCAATCTGCCCTCCCATCCTAGCGTGGGAGTACGGATGAACTTGGTCCTCGGCCGTTGGTTTCTACGACCCCTTGACGAATACCGGACACACCTCGTCCTAGAGGTCTTAATGGACCCCAAGGGATACCTGCCATCGTGGTTTGTGAACATCGTCCAGAGGGACTACCCAGTCGACACCTTGACGGCCCTGCGTCGCCAGGCCAAGAAGAGAGATATTAAGCCTCTCGTCCCGCCTTTCACGCAGTGCCAGAACTAAGGGTCATCAGCTTACCGCTGCTCGAATCGCCACAAAATGAGAGGCTGCGGCCATGATCACGAGCAGGTGAAAGATCTCGTGATAACCGAAGACCGTAGGCCATGGGTTTGGATACCGCTTCGCGTAGACTACAGCCCCGAAAGTGTAGGCGACTCCACCACCGGCGATCTGCCAAAAGATCACTGGGCCAAACTGAGTCATCACGGCGGGCATAATCACGATCGCCCCCCATCCGAGCACTACGTAGGGTGCCGCGGTGATGTAACGAGGCAGATTCGAGAATAGGATCGTCATCGCGATCCCGATTCCAGCCGCAGACCACGCAGCCGGCAGCACCCAGCTCGAGACGTGTCCCTCTAAACTAGCGACCATGGGTGTGTAGGTACCAGCGACAAAGACATAGATCATGGACCGATCTAATCGACGCAGCTTTGCGCGCACGTCCGGTGACCACATTGGTACATGGTAGAGAGCGCTGACTGCGAACAAGAGGACCAGGCATACGCCATAGACACCGATGGCTGTGCTGAGAGAGTCCTTCGAGACCCCGCTCATGAATGAGTACACAAACGGCACAGCGACCACCGCGCTGATCAAATGAGATACACCACGCAGCTTAGGTTTGGGTCCCTTGGCTTGATCCGTGACTTGATCCGACGAATGGACGTCCAACTCTCGCCCTCCTGACCACTCTCAATGTGGTCATGCACTTGGCTTAGCGAAACCTGAAGCAGAGGGTCAGCGCAACCTCAATCTGAGGAGACGATGTTTTTGTGGAAGGCATCACCGATGAAGGAAACCGGATCCGAATGAGGCATTAGAGCGAGCCTGAGTTTTATGAAGGTGGTTCTCAACGACGGAAGAGATCGTAACGCGCAACAGGAGGGTGCTCTCAAACAGTACCCGATGAAAAATCGTGGCGTAAGGCGACAGAAGCCTAAGTCCAGAGTACTCTAGGGACACATGCGCACCCTTCTCTCCATTTGGGGGTGGCTGATGGTCACGATTTCGTCGATCATCGGCTTCCTGATCCAGGTTGTTTTACTCATCTTCACGCTGGGCTTGGACCGGAATCGAATGTTGATTGGGCGCGTCTTTCGTCTATCAGCGGTCGTGTCATCACGGCTGATCCCGTTCTGGCACTTTCGCGTCGTAGGCACCCCAGAAAAGCCCGTTGGTCCCATGGTCGTGGTGTCGAATCACTGCTCCCACGCTGACTCCTTCTTAATCTCCAGCCTACCTTGGGAGATGAAGTGGCTC
>CALELH010000401.1 GCA_937902595.1 uncultured Myxococcales bacterium | reverse complement strand
CAGCGCGCTCCTTACCTTTACCTGCGAAGGTGATGGTCCCTTCACTGGCGAGGTCCTCATTGAGGCGCTTAATAAACACCTCAAGATCAGTAGTCCCAGCGGCGTCACGAATCACTACGATCTTCCAGAGACGGTCATTGCGAAAGAAATAATAGCGCTGCTGTGCACCGAACGGGATTTGCAGGAGAGACTCGTTCTTACCCACCAACATTTCTCCATCGACGATAGTCGATTCGAATCCAGTGGTCCCGACATCAAAACGAACCAACGATCCCTTGATGGTCTCGAACTGCGACCGCATTCTTCTGCGCATTTTGTCGACGCCGATGGTGTCGAGCTCCTTCAGGTTATTTTGCCATGTCGCCGTAAGCCTCTTCTCGGCGTCCTTAAGGACATCGCTCAGAGTGGCGCCCCAGCTTAACTCCCCTAAGATGCGCGAGACCGTTTCGTTCGCCACGGGGGCGTCTGCGGTCGCTGGAGTCTCTGCTGTCGCTGGAGTCTCTGCTGTCGCTGGAGTCTCATCCGCCAGCGCGTACCCAGGAAACAGCGCCACCAGAGAGAGCCATAGAATGAAATCAAAACGCATGTCGTGACCCCTCCGAAATCGACCACTGCTTTTCCGCGTCGGAACGCAATATAGACCAAACCATAGTTTATTTCTCCAATCCCTTCGAACTCAGAGAGCTGACGCCATCCGTCAGAAGAGATTCAACGGCACAACCCGGTCAACGAATTCCCCGAGTTCGCCGCCCGCGACGCCGGCTCCCTATCCAAGCCCAAATCACGATCCCGCTGATGATGAGGACCGCTTCCACAGGCACGGGGATGAGCACGGGACGAACCCGAGGTGTAACGGGCGGCCTGACGGCGGGGATCGCGCTGCTCCGGGTGAAGGTCAACCTGCGTGCATTGCGGCGCGAGTTAAGACGGTACGCCGTGAGAATACCATCTCTCCGAAAAGTCCAGTCTAGACCTCGCGCGGTTTTCGCGATTCGAGCCAGTGATTTCCCCGTGAGCGGCTCAGAGAGGAAAGGTGTATCGGTCTCTCGCCCTGTCATCTCGACCGGCCATTCACTCAAGACCGCGATCTCCAGAGGTACATCAGCCCCCGGCGCCGTCTTGATGGAGAACTTAGGGATGTAGGCTGGGTAGACAGCCTCAGTAGACCGATGAGTAATCGCAACAACAGGGCTTGTGTGCACATCACTCGGCTGCACATCAGCGGGCGGAACAAAGCGAACGGCTACGGCTCGCCAACCAAGCTGCTTAATCTCTCTTAACCAACTTGCTTGGGCTGGAGAGATGGTGAACCCGTTCCTCAAGAACCAGTCATGGTTCATCGGAGTCTCGTTCACAGGGCTCGCGGTGAGCGTGAGCGTTGGTGTCTTTACGGTAGATTGCTTCGGAGCGACATCGCCCACTTCGGGGACGACACAGCTCCCCACCCACGACTTAAAATCCAGTTGAATGTCACGTCGTACGCGACCGACAGGATGGAGTCGTCTCTGAAAAGCGTCAAAAGTCGACTTAAGGCCAACCTTTAATTCGGCCTGATCGGGCACGGGCAGGATCACGGCGAAGGGCCGGGTCGCCCCCTCAAAACGCCAACGGATCAACGTCGTCTGCGACCGCGCCAGCGGGTCGAAGACCAGGACCGCAGACTCGTCAAGCGTCTGAATACGTTCTGTTGGGTGACTCACTAGGAGGGCCGCGACTCCGAGAGTCGGTAGACACATTAAGAAGACCGTAGCGATGACCGTCGCGCGCAGCCATAGCCTCTGATCAAGCAGAGGCATTTTAAGGCTCTGACTAGACAGCATGAATGGCTTTACCCCTCTTCACGGACAGGCCAGGTCGAGAACAGTTAAATCGACAACGATAAATCAACACGAGCCCGCGGACCATGAAGGCCGGACCATAGCCAGCCTATTCTGCTGAGCGTTCTACAAACCGCCGAATGGAGTCTCTAGTCCCAGCGGACAGCCCAATAAAGGCGGCACCGACACGGTGATAGCCCAGGCCGACCGAGCCGACGTGAATGACACGGACCCTAAGGTTATCATCTGCGACCTCAAGCTCTTCGAAGAGCTCATGAGCCTCAAGGAGAAGTACGTCGCCCTCCTCTGGCGGGCTCTTAGTTCTCCAAGCCAGCCCCCCCTCGCTGATGTCCACAGTGCGGCCACCGGGTTGGGGCTCTAGGCTCACGTCCCGAATCGCGACCCTCTTGAATTGCCGCCTATTCGGACCATCCCAGCTCTCTCGAGGCTCATTGGCGATAGCCAGGGCCTCCTGCACCTTGGCGATCAACACCGTTGGGTCCAGGGGTTTCACAAGGTAATCAACAACGCCCAAGGCCAAAGCTCTATCGATGTTCTCGGGTTGACTCAAAGCCGACAGCATGATCACAGGAATCGCCGCAGCCTTAGGATAGCGACGCATCAGCTCCAATAGCTGAAAGCCGTTCATCTCCGGCATGCGCACGTCGAGGATGATGAGGTCCGGAACGGCACTCTGCAAAGTACGGACGGCCTCTTTTCCATTCTCAGCCTGAAGCACGGTGTATCCGACTCGCTCCAGGTTGTACGCGATCAAGCGACGAATGGCGTTGCTATCTTCGACGGTAAGAATTGTGGCTGAATGCTGCGTCGACATGGGCCCCCTCGACACCTTCGGTAGCAGTCCTGCGTGGTCGACTGATTAGATCACACAATTAGATTCGAGCTTCAATCAGATTCAACACGGCCCTTCTCGGGACCTTGATGTCCGACGATCAGTAGTTCGCGATCACCCGGAAGAATGGCCCCCCGTATGTCTCATCAAATCGAGCGAACTCATCATCGGAGAACGAGGTAAAGTTGTAGCCAACACCGAGCCTCACTGTCCGCTGAATGATATAGTTCAGCTCGAGAAGCGCGCCAT
>CALELH010000400.1 GCA_937902595.1 uncultured Myxococcales bacterium | reverse complement strand
GCGGCGTCGTGACAGATCAGGATCGGGTGGCCATCGTGATCTCGAGTCTGAAGGACCAGCCGCTTACCCGATCGGGAGCAGGCGGCTCCAGTGTAGTCATGTTGCCGGGCTGGTAACTCAAAGGTGGCCTTGTTCGCGATGAGGTCCATGCCTTGAGTGTGTCGACGTGTGGCGATGCCCGGTCCAAGGAACGTGAACCCGGGCGGCAGATCGGCGTTGCGCATGAGCCGCCATGCCTCTAGGGCGGGATCTGTGCTGACTTCGTGGGACTCTGGCTCCATCATGTCGATGACGTCTTCTACTGCCGAAGACCCACCCGATGCCGATTCCGATGCGACAAATTGGTCCTCGACCAGCCCTCCCTGTCGTTGGACCTCAGTTACGAGGTCTGGCTCTAGGTGGGAGGGCTCAAATTGAGCGACCCACCATTGGGTCTCGGAACAGTGAGGGCATTCATAGCGGGCGTGTCCCTGATAGAGTTCAGTAAAATGTTCTAGGCAAAACACCATCTGCTTGCACTGAATGCACGTGGCGCTGCTACAGATAACCTTCAGGTCCGTTGGGGCCGGTGCCCAGACGACGGTCGGGCAGCCTTTGAAACAGCAGGTGATTGATTCTGGCACTTGGAGACGCTTCGTCTGGTGGACAGCGGTCAGGTTATCCCGTTCTACGGTTCTACGGCAACGACTACCTGGGCCTATGATTTGATAAGCTCGCTTAGGGGGCGAAGGGGTCTCCTAGACGCCAGCGATAGCCCACCCGAAGGCCCAGAAGCATGTAGGCAGGGAACCGCTCTTGTCCGAAGAGCTGGTCAAACTGTGATGTGAAGCCGACGGACCAGTTAGGGTCGAGTAGGCGATCGACGCCGAGACCGAAGCCGAAACCTAGATTCGTCGCGCTCTCAAAATGATCTCCGCGCGCGAATAATGTGGCCGCAGAGAGCGACGCCCATGGAATGTACTCAAAGACATCTAGGTTTGCGATCGCCCCAAAGGCCACCCGGTGGACTCCTTGGGAGTCTCCTTTACTTCTATGTTCGCTTAAATTGTAGTGCCCAAGAATCCCGAACACGTCCGAGAAGGTCCAGTTGACGCTGGCGCCCCCAAAGGCCCCGTGGTGGCGCTGAGCCTCTGCAAAGCAGGCGTAGCCGAGGTCAGTCGACACCTGTAAAGTGTGCGGAGATGAGTGCGCTGGCGGTGAAAAAGCCAGCACAAAGAAGGCGAGGGGAATGGTGCGCCACATGACCGCACACTAGGCGAGAGCGGGGCATCGGTCAACCTAGGGAGTTTCCTGCGTTGACAGGGGGAAATGTCGGGTGATAGATTCCCGCGCCGGCCAGCAGTTTGTTTGGCCTTTTTACACAAGACAGCACAGGAGTCGTTTCAATGGTCAAGCGGATCAGGAAGCGCGTTCAAAAGACCGATACTACGGGCAACGAAGACGCTAACGGCGAAGAGCGAGAGGACGGCGCGCCGCTCTCGTTTGGCGAGCAACTCGACGCGATGAGTGGGGATGGAGTCACCACGGCTATCGCTGGTTGGGTGAAAGCCATCGAGGGGAACAAGGGCATCGT
>CALELH010000399.1 GCA_937902595.1 uncultured Myxococcales bacterium | reverse complement strand
GGGGTTGTTTGGGCTGGAGTTGAGGCCTGTGACGACGGCAACTTACGGGATGATGACGCGTGTACCACCGAGTGTGTTCAGGCGCGCTGCGGTGACGGCTACGTGCGTGCAGGATTCGAGGAGTGTGACGACGGTAACGCCGACAACGGTGACGGGTGCACGGACGAGTGTGTCTCCGGTGGCTGCGGTGATGGGTTTGTTCAAGAGGGCGAGGCGTGTGACGACGGGAATCAGAACAATGCAGACGATTGCCTGAGCAATTGCCAGGCGCCGCGCTGTGGTGACGGGTTTGTGCAGGAGGGCGAAGAGGAGTGTGACGACGGTAATCGCAGCAACGCCGATGGATGCCTCGTAAACTGCACCCGCGCCCGCTGTGGCGACGGGGTGGTCCAAGCCAACGTCGAGGAGTGCGACGATGGCAACGACACCGATACGGACAATTGCACGAACAATTGCCGCCGTCCGCGCTGTGGAGACGGCCTCGTCCATGACCCCACAGAGCAGTGCGATGATGGCAATGACATCGACACGGACGCCTGCACCAACGTCTGCGCTTTCCCCCGCTGTGGAGATGGGATTATCCGACCCGGTGTGGAGGAGTGTGATGACGGCAATCGCAGCAATGGGGATGGATGCACCAATATGTGTCTTGAGGCCTATTGTGGCGATGGCCTGATCTATGTCGGCGAGGAGGAGTGCGATGACGGCAACCTCGATGATAATGACGGCTGTCGGGTCGATTGCAGCAGCGCGCGTTGCGGTGATGGCGTCGTCTGGCCAGGCCAGGAGACCTGCGATGACGGTAATGATGTGGAGACCGACGCCTGCACCAACGATTGCGAGCTCGCCCGCTGCGGTGACGGGGTCGTGCGAGAAGGCTTCGAGGCGTGCGATGACGGCAATGACGTCGAGACGGACGCCTGCCTGAACGATTGTAGCGCCGCCCGCTGCGGTGACGGTGTCATTCAAGCAGGTGTTGAGGCCTGCGACGATGGGAACGAGATCGACGGCGACGTGTGTTCGAACGCCTGCGAGCGTAACTCTGATTGTGGAGATGGGGTCGTCAACGGCAATGAGGAGTGCGACGACGGCAATCTCGTGGACACCGATGGGTGCACCAATGGGTGTCTGACGGCGGTCTGTGGCGATGGTGTGGTGCGGGCTGGGGTCGAAGACTGCGATGACGGGAACGATATCGACGATGATGGCTGCCTTAATAACTGCGTCGCGGCCGCCGTAAACCAATGTATAGCCGGTTGCGACTACGAGGGCTCCGTGATGACGGAGACCCGCTACGTCGGGCCCGTCGATGATGTCTTGCGCTCCCAGATCGGTAGGCTTCGAATGCGTGAGAACCAGCTGATGGCCGTTCACGGCCAGAACATCACGTTTTTTCATCATGAGGGTGGGGATCGCTGGGCCGTCACACAAGTGATAGAGACGGATGCTGTCATCAGCGACGCCGACTTCGATGGGAACACCTTGGTCATTGGTCACAACGGCTTTGACAGCGAAGGTCTTAACGACCGTGGGCGCGTTCAAATCTACCAGCGAGAGCCCCTCGCTAACTGGGAGCTGTCGCAGCAGTTCCTCGGCGACGAACGGAACGATCGTCATGGGTATAGCGTGGCCCTCAGCGGCGACGTGCTCGTGGCTGGCCGACCCTATGATGACACCAATAATGGCGGAGACGCCGGTTCGGTCATGGTCTACGAGCGCTCCGTGGATAATGGGTGGCAGCCCATCGTGCCCCTGACTGCGGCGGACGCATCCGGGTCAGACCGCTTTGGCTGGTCCGTCGGGGTGTATGAGAATGAGGTGGTGGTCGGTGCCCCCTATGATGACGATCCGCGCGGATGGTACAATGATATAGGCAGCTTCTACATTTTCGAGCGCAGTCCCAATGGGGCGTGGGCCCAGACCACCAAAACCCAATACATCCAATACAACCGTAACAGTGTTCGCCTGGGAACAGATGTCGCCATCGTGGGTGACCGAATGCTGGTTCAGGCCAGCGGGTATCAGCGGACCTACATCTTTGAGCGTGATGAGGAGGGCTGGTCCCTGGCTCAGGAGATCGGCAATATCGGTTCTAGTGGGGGCTTGAGATTGAGCGGTGCTGTCTATGGCAACACGGCCATCGCCGGAGTCTATGGTGATGATGGTGTCTGGCGTGATAGCGGCGCCATTAAGGTGTATCGGCGAAACAGCGTCGGGGAGTGGCCGCTGGTCGACACCCTCGTGCCCCGGGGCTTCCATGTCCATGGCGATCTGATCGACGTGACTGAGTGGAACTATGGCAAACACGTCACCACCGATGGGTGCAACGTCTTCTCGTCAACCCGTACGCAGAACAACGGCTCAGGCCTCATCTATCACGTCAAACTGGCTTGCCCTGTGTGCACGGCGGACGGCGCCTGTGTCTGTGGCGATGGCGCCGGAGCGGACTGCAGCCAATAGGCGAGTCCCCACGACAGGGGGCCAGC
The DNA here is from genome assembly GCA_937902595.1 of uncultured Myxococcales bacterium. GTDB lineage: Bacteria > Myxococcota_A > Bradymonadia > UBA7976 > UBA1532 > UBA1532. The sequence continues at coordinate 4,579 of CALELH010000399.1, read as the reverse complement.
TCCTACTCTGGGGGGTTGTTCATTAAGTTTTGTTGGTTACCCGACCTCATATAAGGTGGATGCCTAGACTGGAACACAGGGGGAATAGGATGGGACATCCGATCCATATCGGGGCGATAGGGACCGTGTTCTTAGCAGGACTCCTGTTCGCAGGATGTGCGACAGAGGGCGCGGAGCCCGGTACCAGGGCAGGCGCGGAATGCGCTCGCAATGATCTGGTTGCCCAGTGCCCTCAGGGGACTAGCCCAGAGCTCGAGGCGACGACGGACTCCGCCTGTGATTCCATGACGAGCATCTCCCTTGAGCAGGGCGTAGACGAGCTCGGTGGCGCGGGGAGCGTAACCCACGCTTGTGTTGGACAAGGCACGTGCCGGGTGGCGTGCAAGCTCACGGACCCATGTCGCTATGGCGTCGCCCGGATCTCTCCGAGCGAGGGCATCATCTGCGCTGACGCCCCCCAAGGGTGCGGGAACGACGTCTGTGATCCTGGAGAGACGCCTGAGACGTGCCCCAGGGACTGCGCTGTAGCCTGTGGAGCAGGGGATTCCCGCTGTGATGGAGACCGAATTCAGGTCTGTTCGCTGCGCGGCTCGTGGGAGCCTCCTCAGGAGTGTCCGTCTCGCCAGGCCTGTCGCGAGAGCGCGGGTGAGGCCACGTGCCAGGACCTCGATCTCTGTGGTGATGGTCAGATCGACACTCGGTTGGGTCCCGCGGATCCCAATTATGAAGAGTGCGACGATGGGAATGAGTCCAACGAAGATGGATGTCTGAACTCGTGTCGCATCGCCCGCTGTGGAGACGGCGCGGTGCATGTCGGCGTGGAGGAGTGCGACGACGCCAACGACAGCAATGAGGACAGCTGCACGAACACGTGCGTCGCCGCGCGTTGCGGTGATGGCTTCCTGCAGCCAGGCGAGGCCTGCGATGACGGCAACACGGAGACCGAGGTCTGCGATTATAGCGTCGCTCAGTGTCAAGTCTGCGATGCCCAATGTGCGCTCGTCGACGGTGCGACCTCTCTGTGCGGTGACGGCGAGACTGACCTGGCCAATGGGGAGGCGTGCGACGACGGGAATGATGAGAACACCGACGCGTGCACGAACACCTGTGAGGCCCCTCGATGCGGTGATGGGTTTACCCAAGGCGAGGAGGCCTGTGACGACGGGAACGACAGCGCCTCCGATGGGTGTACTCCCGCTTGTCTCCTCGCCTCGTGTGGTGACGGTGTTCGACGTGAGGATATCGTCGATCCCAACGACGCAGACTTTGAGGGCTGCGATGACGGCAACGGGGAGAACGGCGACGCGTGTACCAATGAGTGCACGCCAGCCGCGTGCGGGGACGGCGTTCAACGCGCTGATCTCAACCCAGGCGAAGCGGGTTATGAGGGCTGTGATGATGGCAATGACAGCGACGCCGATGGGTGCGTTGAGTTTGATGGACAATGCCTGCCGGCCGCATGTGGGGACGGACACGTTCGCAGCGACGATCCAGAGCTGGCCGAGGATTGCGATGATGGCGACGGTATAGACACCAATGGATGTAATCGAGAGTGCCGTCTATCGGAGATCGAGAACCCCGAAGACCCCTTATCGGCGGTCGCACATCTGGTGACGCCGTTGGCCCATGGTGGTGAGGCGTTATATCGGGATGGTGTGCTGTCAAACCGCGACACGGACCGCTTCTCATATCCCGTCGATTGTGGTCTCGCCGGTGAGTTTGCTGTGTGTCCGGATAACGACCTACCGGTGACGCGCTTTAGATTCACTTACTATCGCGAGACCCCCTTATATGGTTTCTACATACATCAAGAACCGATCAATCGAGAGGTCCTGTTTCAGCATGAGTGTCTCCCAGATGAAGACGGAATACCGGTGTGCTTTAACAACGTGATAACCGAAGTGACCGCTCCGTGCTATCGCCTCGTGCTCGAAGATGAATGTCTTGCTTGGAGGCCCCCGGATTGTAACGAAGGATGCGTTCTCTATATCGAGCAGAACGCCAAACGCCAGGGCATCCACGTACAGACCATTGAGTCGGTCTTTGGCATGATCTGCCCTGAGGATGACGAGGCGGGTATCGTGCACTCGGCGTTGGTCGACGACCATTGCCGCGCTGTCCAGAACCCGACCTTTAGGTACACCTTCGAGCGCATCGAATAGACACCAGAAATGCACATCTGAGTCGATGTCGACGCCCACTTCAGGATCATCTTCCACGAGCGCAAGCGGCCACCCATACTGGAGTGTCGCCGCAGTCTCCCTCCTGGTCTTGTCGTTGTTTGTCTCTTGGGTTGACGGTGTGACCAGCTGACTTTTCTGGCTAACCTCGGCTCGTTTAATTGAAGCCACCACCTATGAACCGATGCATATTTAGCACACCTCCTCAGCACACGATGTGCCGCCCATGCCACAGATCTAACCTCTTACACCGGTGACATTCCCCCTGAAACCCGGCTTTCGAGGCTGTGGCACACGGATTGCTTTCTACCCTTTGGTAGAAAAAAGGAGTGTCTATGCAGATTCGTTATGTTTCGTGTTTCCTCATCCTTGTCTTGTGCTCAGGGTGTGCTGAGTTTGAGCTTGGAGATGATGGCTTTGAGAGTGATCAGAGCCGGCCCGGTGACGGCATCACTGTGAAGAGGTCGGGAGACTTCTCTGCCGGTCTATTTGAGCTCAACCTTGATGGTGAATGTGAGAACCCGTGCTCCTTGTCTGTGCGGAGTAACTCAGAGGTCGCTCGTGTCCTCTACGAGGCCGACGGATGGGCTCTCGGCGAGAGCGTTGATCCGAACCAAGACTTCGCCATCGCATACACCTTCAACACTCTCGGCCTTCGTAAGATCAGGGCGATCGGGCTGAATTATTGGAATCGGCCGATCTTTGAGGCGACACAGACCGTCCGAATCAAAGAAGTAAACCGTGGCGTCTCACAGCCTCGAGGGGCGCCTATCGGAGGGACAGGCGACGTGGCGTCTTCGGGACGACCAGACGTCCCTTATTTTTACCAATACAACAATCAGTATTACCCGGGATCATCGTGTCAAAACACCTCGATCGCCATGGTGCTGAGCTACAGCGGTTGGAGCGGTGTCCCTGATAACATCACGAGCCGTCACGGTAAGAACTACGCTCAATCTCCAGCGGGTCTCGCTGATCTCTTCAATCTGTATGCGCGTAACAGTGGGCTCTCTAAGCGTATTCAACCAACGACCAACGGGAGCATCGCTGGCCTTAAGGCTGAGCTGGACCGAGGGCACCCTGTCATTATCCACGGATACTTTACGAGGTCGGGACACGTCATCGTCGTTCTTGGGTATGACGCGCATGGATATTACGTACATGACCCGGCGGGTCAGTGGTCTGAACGATTCATGGGCGGATATGGGGGCTCTGGTTCGGGTCGTGGGGCTTACTACAGTAAGGGTGCTTTTGAGGCAGCGGTGGCTACCGGCGATGGGTACAGCCCGCTGCCGCTCTGGTATCACGCGCTTCGATAATTGGCTCCAGAGCCTGCTCAATCGAGCGGTCCTCTCCTCGCGCAGCTCATCAAAGTACGAGCTGAGGACCCTCGCTTGGGGGTAGTGACGCCGGGTGCTCACATGCCCGCAGTATCGTGAGACGGTCAGTCGTCCAAGGCGGTCTGAAGTAGGCGGGTCACGACCCCTTCGGCGGGGAATTGCCCACAGTGAATTGTCTGCTTACTGTACAAGAGGGCACCTTCTAGGTGCACATCGAAGACGCCGCCTCCCCCTTTAATCAGCGTGATGTTCGCCGATGGGAAGGTCCGCCTAATCTCTGCCTCCACCCGGGAGGCGTGTGGTGCGTAGTTTCAAACGACGCAGTACGTAATCTCGACCTTCATATCTGTCTCCTATCGCGGTCCAGAGGAGGATCATAGGGACTGCTACACAGCTTTGACAAGCCGAAGTCTATGAGTTGAGCGTGACACTGAAGGGAATCGCTCATCTCTAAGACGAGACGTACCTCCCTTGAGCCTCAGCTATTGGCAGAATTGTCCATCTACCATGTGGACATCGCCGACGCGCTCTCCGTTGTAGGTCGACCAGACCAGCTTGAATTGATTCACATCGCCGTCATTCGCACCGAAACTGGGGTCGTTGATCTCATCGTCGTTTAGGACCTTATAGACAGGGTAGCTCCTTAAGCCTGATTGGCTCCAAAGAGCAAAGCGGGCCTTCTGATGCTGAACTTGTTCGTCCGCTCCGACCTTGACCTCGACCCACGCTGCCACGTGGCCATTGGGACCCTGATGAGCGAGGGCCCAGTCCTTTGTCTTGGCCTGCTCCACAACCTCGAGCTCCTCAATCTGCAGTTGGCCAGCTCGACCCATTGGGACAATGCGCCCATAGGCATAGCGGATACCGTAGTCATTATCGGGTTCGAGAATCGCTCCTGAGTTCGCGACGAAGGCTACGCCCTGTCTATCCTCGCCCAATGGCGCTAAGCGAACCTCCTTGATGGGCTCGTTCTCTTCAAATAGCCCGGCTTGCGCGAGAGGAGGCGTCATGTCGATGGTGCACTCTGAGTTCTCCAAAACTTAATAGACCTCAAGGTCG
>CALELH010000398.1 GCA_937902595.1 uncultured Myxococcales bacterium | reverse complement strand
CGCTCCAAAAGCCGTCTTCTCTTCGATGGTCAACTGGTAGGTCGATATATGCTCAGGCCCCAGCGCTGCCGCCACAGAGATGTCGTCCAATCCCTCCGCGAGAGTCTGACCCATCATCCCATGAATCAAATCGATGCTTAGATTTTGGACGCCCGCGCCACGCGCTATCTGAACCGCCTCTCGAGCCTGAGCGCCGTCATGTCGCCGACCAAGGACGCTCAAGTAGCCGTCATTGAACGATTGGACACCCAAGCTGACTCGGTTCACGCCGGCATCGACCAAGGCTTTGATCCGCGAGTGCGTGGCGTCCTCCGGGTTGAACTCAAGAGAGATCTCGGCTCCATCGGCGATCCCGAGGGATGAATCGATGGCCTCAAGAACACGCGCGACGTGCTCTGCAGGCCAGATCCCTGGCGTCCCGCCGCCAAAATAGACGGTGCTAGCCGGAGGGCGCTCCATGAAATCCTGAGCTCTAACCCTCAGCTCCGCGCAGACCGCGTCAGCGTATTGGCCGTGAGGGACCCGCCGTGTCACCGCGACGTTGAAGTCACAATATGGGCAGTGCCGAGCGCAATATGGATAATGGACATAGACTCCTAGGGACATTTTAACCATTCGCCTGACGCTCAGTATGGATACCCATGAAGCCTACCCGTGATTTTCCGTGAACAAAACTGTAGTATGCCGCGCCGCTTGGTTGAGCCGAAGGGGTTCACCGCGACTTGGAGCCGAATTTAATGAACACTTTGATCTACTTGGATAACGCCGCGACGACGCCACCGGACCCCGAGATCATCGCGGGGATCGCTGAGCGCGAGCTGACAAGCTTCGGAAACCCAGCGTCTCCACATCAGGTCGGGCGTGTAGCCAAGACGCTCCTAGAAGAGCAGCGGGCTCGTCTCGCCAGAGCGATGGGCGCGGCCCCTGAGGAGATCATCTTTACGGGCGGTGGTACGGAGTCCAACGGTCTCGCGATCCTAGGTTCGGCGGGTGAGAGCCCAGCTCACATCGCGATCTCGGCTATCGAGCATTCCTCCATCGCCGAGTCAGCTCGGTATCTTCAAGACCGCTTCGGCTGGACAGTAGATGTCATCCCAGTCGGCCCTGATGGCCGAGTCGATCTTGAGCGCCTGCCAGAGGTCCTCAGCGCGAAGACTCGGGTCGTCTGTACGATGCTCGTGAATGGCGAGATTGGATGCGTCAATGACATTCAGGCGATCTCCCGCGTCGTGCGAAGGTCCGCTCCACGAGCCCGACTTCACGTAGACGCTGTACAAGGATTCGGTAAGTTGCCTCTTTCTGTCGACACTTTGGATATCGACAGCATGTCCGTCGCCTCACATAAGATCCATGGCCCCAAAGGCGTAGGCGCGCTTTGGTGCCGCCACGCTCTGCGCCCGATCCTCAAAGGCGGTGGTCAGGAGGGCGGGCGTCGCGGAGGTACCCAATCAGGCGTACTGGCCTGGGCCATCGCTGAAGCCGTCGAACGCCAATTCGGCGACCGAGATCAGATCGAAGCGCTGAGGGACCGTCTGTGGGCTGGCCTAAAGAAGACGCTACCCCAGATCACTTTGAACGGGCCGGCGATCGGGCCGCATCGCGTGGTCCATAATCTCCATATTTGTATCCCTGGCCTCCCAAGCGAGCCACTCATCAACGCGCTCAGCGCCGCTGGGGTGTGCGCATCGGGCGGAAGCGCCTGCAGCACGGGAAAGTTTAGCGCTGTTCTCACTGCGCTGGGTCGAAGCCCCAAAGAGGGTGCGTTTATCCGTCTGACGGTGGGCCGATTCAACACGACCGATGAGATCGATCAGGCCATCCAACGAATCACTGAGGTCGTCGCCGAACTACGAATGGTGTACGAATAAGCCGCTATGCAATATCCGACTCCTATCCCTGCCGACACCGATCTCGCTGTTCTTCGCGTCGGTGAGCTCTGGCTTAAAGGCCGAAATCAGCAGCGGTTTATCGACCGTCTGAAGCACAACCTGCGCACCACGATTCGAGCGGCCGCAGGACCCTGCGTCATTCGAGGTAATCGAGGTCACCTATATCTGCACCTTGAAGATCGTTCTCAGCTCAAGAAGGCCATCGCCGTGGCCGCGGACACGCCCGGGATCACGAGCGTGAGTCCAGTCTATCGGCTCGCGCCGGATCTGGACGCCATCGAAGAGGCCTGTGTCGAGCTCGCCCAGTCTGCCTGGGGTGGGCGTGACATCAGCTTCGCCGCGAAGACCAAGCGTCTGGATAAGTCACTGCCAGTGAAAGCCCCTGAGCTGAACCGTCGCTTTGGTGGCGCAGTGTTCCAGCGCGTTAAACTCAGAGTGGACCTAACGAACCCAGACGAGATCTTGGGTATCGAGGTGGGCAAGGAGCACGCTCATATTTGGGTGCAGACCTACACCGGCGTTGGCGGATTGCCCGTAGGGTGTACAGGCAAGGTCATGCTCTTGCTCAGCGGCGGGATCGATTCGCCTGTCGCAGGCTATATGGCTCAGAAGCGAGGGTGCGAGATAGAGGGGATCTACTTTCACTCGCCGCCTTTCATTAGTGAGGCGAGCCGAGAGAAGGTCGAGGCTCTGGGTCGGAAGCTCGCCCCACGTCAGGGCGGAATGACTTTAAACGTCGTACCATTCACGGAGATTCAGAAGGCCATTAAGGCGAACTGTGATGGACGTCTCACGGTTCTCCTCTATCGACGCTTCATGTATCGCATCGCTGACCGGGTCGCCGTAGCCGCCGGCGCGAACGCTCTGTGCACCGGAGAGAACCTCGCCCAAGTAGCCAGTCAGACCCTCGAAAATCTGAACATCGTTGATCGAGTAACCAGCAGAATCACGTTGAGGCCTCTGATCACCTACGACAAAGCGGAGATTGTCGCGATCTCGCGCCGGATAGGGACCTTCGAGACATCCATCTTGCCCCATGACGACTGCTGTACCCTGTTCGTACCCAAGCATCCCGTCACCAAGGGCCGTCTCGACATTCTTGAGGCCGCAGAGGCTGACCTACCCGTCGAGGACCTCATCAACGCCGCCATCGACGGGATTGAGCGCGTCTCGCTTTAGGCCCTCCCGATCACAGACGTTACCGAGAACGGTTGACCCCAGCGACAAGGCCCATCCGAGACAGCGCCAGCACAGGCTCCCCCGATACCCCCAACCGGAAAGAAGGCTCATAAACACCTGTTACTGAATGACTTTCAACACAAGATACCGTCATAGGGTTCGCACAGTAGTCCTTGGCCCAGACCTTGCAACCTTCCGGGTGGAAGGTTTAAAAGTCTAGGGAGTTGATGATGCTCAGTGTCCGTTCAAAGATCGGGTTTACTCTGGTGGCGCTGCTCTTCAGCCTGTCCGTTGGATGCGCCGATGAACGGTCAGTAGAGGGTCTAGACGCCCAAGACGGTCGCATTGGGGTAGGCACTCTGAGGAGTGACCAATGGGCGAAAGCGGACACAAACTGTGATGCGCTGTCTTCCGATTACTTCGAGTTTCTTGACGACACTCAATGCCGAAAGCGAGCCCCGACAAACCGAGACCGGGCCCTGGCGTGTCCAAACAACGCGACCCACGCGACGGTCTTCTCACCGGTCCATGGACATGAGGTCAGCTATCAGACCGCCGATGTACGCCCGGTCGTCGATGACACAGCGCTGACCGGGATCGTCCCCGACGATCTTCGAGTGACCCTCGTGCTCGTACGTCGAGTAGATGGTCGACCCCATTACCGATATCTCAGCAACGGACGACACGACGAGACCTTTCAGCCATGGAGCTCGACAAAGTTCATGGCGATCGCCAACGCCGGCGCTCAACTCCGCGCACAGTCCAACGACCAAGTCGGTTTGACCGCCACAGTGGATGATCTCCCGGTGGGCGATCTGGTCTCAATGGTTCACAACTATGACGAGCGGATCTACACCTCCAACGGCTTGTCCAGATGGTTCCTAAACATGGGCGGGCGAAGCGCGCTGAACAACCTCATCCACGACGACTGGCTAGATCGCCCCAGCTGGGAGAGCCTCGGAGGCAATTACGGGCATCGAGCCCCGGATCTTGGCTACTCTCTCGTCGATGAGTCGGGATCCTTGGAGGTAGAAGGGCGTGATGAGGGAGGTCCCCGAAACCATCTCTCGACGTACACGATCGCAGAGTTCCTGAAGCGGTTGGTGATGCAGCGTGAGGACCCCGACCTCGCCCTGCCCGGACTAACCTGGCCGGACGTCGCTACCTTGTTCTACGGCGCAGAGAGGTCCCAGATCTATCGGGACGGCCAACCTCAGGGTATGCAGGCAGACACCTCGATCTATGTGCAGCAGGCATTGGATATGGACGAGATAGAGGCGCGGTCACATGGCCAGTGGCGTATCTTCAGCAAGCTTGGCTTTGGTTTTGCGAGAGGGGGCGAATTCGTCAACGCCGCCTACGGGTGTTTCCCCGTCAAAGATGAGCAGGGTGAGGTGGTCGATGACTGGGGTAAAGAGTTCTTCATCGTGACCCAGCTCAACGGGCGGCGTCGCCATCAGGAGACCGACCAGAGGCTCGCCGAGATCTACCGACGACTCGTCGGGGCGGTCATGGACGGGATCCTCAAGTAGGTGCCAGGACCGTTGCGAGTCAAGACACCGTCCTCGCGTGCCTAAAGAAGCTCATTAATGAGGCTCGCTGCGTCGCTCTCCGTGATGCCGCGTCTAGGGCCCTAAGCGACTTGGGTCTTCGACTCCGAAGGGCTCACGGACCTAGATAATTGATCTCAAGCTGATAGGCGCCGCGTCCGAACTCTCCAGACGAGTCAACAAAGATATAGATGACATCTCCCGCGCTCTGATTGTTGAGATGGACTCCACTATCTGGCGCGCCAGGCTCATCGTCGTTACAGCCAAGCTCAGCGTCAACGCCCTCAATTGCGCAGCTGCTGCGCACGAACATGAAGGTGTCCGAACCGAATGAATAGGTGTAGATCGAATAACGACCGTTTTGCGGCAACGTGAACTCGTAGAGATCACTCATCCCCGTAGAAACCCACGGCTCGCAGCTGCCGTCACCGTGCTCACCCCAATGGGCCTCTTGAGCCGTGTGATCCCCATCGTACCGCCAGCGATCATTTGCGACGGGCTCATTGTTCATGTTGAGAGCGATCCAATCCGGTGGGCAAACCTCCCCGGTCATGTGGCAGTGAGGCTCAGCTTCAAGCAGCGGATTACTGATGAAGCACTCGGCGCCATCAGGACAGACCGTCCGCGCGTTACCCTGATCACAGGCGTCGCCCACTTGCACGGGCGTCGGCGCTTGTAGAGGCACCACGACCTGGTTAGAGGCCATGTTCTCTATATCGACCACAGCCACTCCGATCTGACTGATTCGAGCGCGCTGTTGGGCGTCCGGGTCACGGTTAAATGACGCGACTGCGATGAAGTCAAACATCCCATCTGGTTGCAGCTCTTCGGTCACGTCCATCCCTGTTCGGAATGGTCCAGGCCACCCGAGCAAGCTCACGGGCTGACCCTGGTCATCGAAATAATAGAAGTCGAGACCGTCCAAGGGGATGAGCCCTCGCTGACCGACAATGTCTAGCGCTGTTGCCCCATTGTTGGGGTTAAACCACGCCTCTAGATTCGAGATCTCCGCGGGCACATGAGCGGCGACAGATAGACGGAAGGTACCAGTCGTGTCGAAGTTCGGATTGGACTGGCCATCAACGAAGACGTAGACCAGCTCTCCGGCCGACATCTCGATTCCTACGGACGCTCCGCTCGCGAAGTCCCCTGTATTACAAGCCAGCTCCGAGTCCTGGACCCCACACAGCGTCCGGATATAGATGACCGCAGGCTGCAGCGGCGTGAAGTTCGTACCTTCAGCCTCAAAGATGTAGGTGCCATCTTCTGGCGCTACGAACTCGTAGACGACGAAGCCCTCTCCACCATCACAGAGTCCGGCCTGATCGTTCGGCACATCAAATCGTGTGTCGCCGTCAACAGCCCACCCGCTCGCGTTCGGTGATTCGTTGATGCTCGCTCGCACCTCCGGGCATCCGGCCCATGGGGGTAGACACCGATGTGGCTCCGGCGCCGCGCCGTCTAGGTCCAGACAGAGCTGCTCTATCTCACAGCGGTTGAGTCCACCGTTCTCATCGCATGGGGCACCCTGTCCGACGATCGGTGGGCCCTCGGCGAAGACGTTTGCCGGCATGCTCCGCAACCCGCTCGCGTCGCGAACTACGAGGCGTGCCGAGACAAAGTCGGGCAAGGGGTCGAAGGGTTGGCCATTGTCTTCAAGCAGCTCATCAAAGAGACCGGACCAGATGCCCTCAAAGACACGATCGCCTTGAGTAATGGTGTCGAAGTCGAGGGTCACGGGACCTGCTGGGCGCAGAACATTCGTACCGCCAGCGTTCAGTAACTCAAGCTCAAAGCCTGAGACGTTATTGTCGAAATCAGCCCCCGACAATCGGACCCCCAAACCTAAGGTCTCCTCATTGAAGAAGACTTCGGCGACCTGAACAGCCGGAGAGCGGTCCGGCGTGCGACAAGCGCCGTCCTCGCATAGCCCTCCGATACAGTCTCCGTCGAGCAGACAAGAGAGGCCATCCACACAGGGCCCACAGTCTGGACCGCCACAGTCCACATCTGTCTCTGAACCATTGGATATGCCGTCGTCACAGGTGGGCGCAGCGAGGCAGACACCTTGGTCACAAAAGGCGCTCTGGCAGTCCCCTGCGTCCTGACAAAGCTGCCCGTTCACGCAGGGGTCACAGAACCCACCGCAGTCGACGCCTGTCTCTTCACCACCGAGAACACCATCATCACACCCGCGAGCGTCCGACCCATCGACGAGGTACTCTTCGCCATCGCTGCGGCCATCTCCATCGGAGTCAGCCCTCTCGGGGTCTGTTCCATACTCTCGCTCAAAGGGATCAGGCAGCCCATCGGCGTCCGTATCGATAGACCGCCACACGCAGAGCTGAGAGACGGCCGCTTGCCCACCACCAGCCGCCCGCTCTTCCCCATAGGCGAGGATCGGAAGACCAAAGACATCGGTGACAAAGTTCAGATCCGAATACATTCGCCTTGGCTCACTCGCATCGGCCATCTCGAGCACAAGCTGGGACAAGGCGTCCGCCTGATGCCACAAGTACAATGAGTCGAGGTCTCCGAAGAGGGCGCTCCGCTGTCGACGGCGAGTGAACAACGCGACCGTGTCCCCGACCACGCCGACGGCCTGACCACCACCTGCGTTGCGATCGTCATAGAGGAACTGGTTGAACTGGTTCGCGTCCACCGCTCCCCATGCCTGCCATAACGTGCCATCCGCGCTCTGGTCCGGAGTGTCTGGAACGCTGCCGTGGTACACACGCACCCCGTTCGCGTCCACCCAGACGGTCGGCCGGAACCCAACATCAACGCCGTCGCTGGCCACGACGACCGTCGACCAAACACCGTTCAAACGACGGGTCACTCTGAGCGTGCCCGCCTCTGAATCGTGGTGAGCGATCACAGGCACACCTGCGTGGATCATCATCGAAGCTTGACGACCGACGGCCCGACCCGGTGAGTCGATCACTTGAGTCGTCCAAGCGCCGTTCGCGTTTAGCGTGGCGAAGCGGAGCTGGTTCCCCTGACTGTACGCAGTGACGAGTTGACCATTCAGAACTCCGAGTTCGCAGCTCGTGCCCGCGTTCGCGTGATTCAGGACCGTGCTCCTCGACCAGACTGCGCCCGCGCGGATAGCGACCTCGAAACGACCCAACGCATTGCGGAAGCAGATGGCCGGTTCGCCACCCAACATCACGATGTCCGTGTCGGTAACCTCGTCACCACCCAACACACTGATGCTTCCGGCCACGACGGTGTCGATACGCTGTCCATCGCTGAGCAGCTCTGTGTGAACGAGATCGCCAGAGGCACGACGGATACGACTCAGATGGACCTTGCCCATTGCGTCACTCGCCAAGCTCACTGCGCCGTTCCCGTTCAACTCATTGATGCACTCCTGAGCAAACCACTCTGGTCCACACTGATCAGTTCGCCAATCACAGAAGTCCGTCGCGCAATCACTGTTGGCGTCACACGGCGTGCCATCTTCACAACCGGCACAGCCACCGCCACAATCAACACCAGCTTCCTGCCCATTTCTAAGGCCGTCGTCGCAGGCCGCTGCCATGCAACGGTTATTGGCGCCGCAGACACCAGACTGGCAATCAGACCCGACGAGACAGCCTCGATTATCGACACAGGAAGGACAATCTGGGCCACCACAGTCGCTGTCGGTCTCGTCTCCATTGGTGACGGCATCAGCACATGTCGGCGCCTGGCAGCGACGTCCGCTACAGACCCCTGAATCACAGTCTCGAGCCCGTACACAGACGAGACCATCGGCGCATCCATCGCACTCAGCCCCACCACAATCGACGTCCGTTTCGGCCGCGTTCTGTCGTCCATCATCACAGGCCGGAGCGAGTTGATCGACCGTGAGTTGCCCTGCATGTTCGGGGCGATACCCGTTGTCGCTGCCCTCAGGACCACGATCACAGTGCACCCATGAATCACCACCGGTGACGCTGACTCGCATAGTGAAGTCGAACCGACCAAGCTGATTCGGCGCGTTGAAAGATCCGGTGTATGCGTCGACGCCGGCGTTGTCGCCTCCGCCATCGTTCCAACCCGGTGAAGGCTGCGCGTTCGTCCAGACCCACGCGTCGTTGTCTCTTGGCTCACTGTCATTTGGTCCATAGCCGACCTGGACAACGACCCGCGGGTCCAGATCGTTCTCAGGGGTAACGTCGGTGATCCCGGCCTCAATAAAGACGCCGTTCACTGTGACAGGCTGCTCCCCTTCCGACGTCAAATTGAGCGGTTGGTTGATTCGGCAGAAGTCTACGATTTCTCCACAGACCCCACCCGAGCAAGCGCCCTGAGCACAATCATCATCATCCACACAGCCATCCCCGATATCGCAAGGCAGACAATTTCCGCCACAGTCAATATCGGTCTCATCGCCCTCCATGACGCCGTTAGAGCAGGCGAGGATCTCTTCACACGCACCGCCCACGCAGGCGTCGCCGCGATCACATCCCTGGTTATCGTCCGGATCACAGAAGGCGCACCCACCGGCGACGCACTCGGAGTTGCCACCGAAGCAGTCTCCGTCGTCGCGGCAAGCGACACACGCCAATACACCGCCGCCCGCTACACAGAACGGAGTCGCGTCGCCGCAGCCAATATCACCGGCCGGATCGCAGGCTTCACAGACATTGCCAACACACTCCGGCGCCGCGTCACCGCAATCGCCATCATCACGACACCCGACGCAGGTGTTCCCACCCGCGCCAGCCGCGCAGAAGGGGCTCTCCCCACCACAGCCCGCGTTGTCAGCAGGATCGCAGACCTGACAGTTGTCTGCTACGCACTCAGCCGCTGGCTGGGCACAGTCGGCGTCTCCACGACACGCCACACAGAGCGCTTGCTCTCCACGCAGCAGACAGAAGGGGTCAGCCCCGCCACAGCCTGCGTTGTCTTGGGGGTCACAGGCCGCGCAACCATCGTTGAGACACTGACCGAGGCCCGGTTCGCCACAGTCCCCATCATCGACACAAGGCACACAATCTGGGCCATCGCCCGCGTTATGACAGATAGGTGCGTCGACACCGCAGCCCTGATTGTTTGCCAGGTTGCATCGCTGGCACGAGCCCTCTGCGCACTCTGGCTGCTGCGGATCAAGACAGTCTACATTGTCGCGACACCCTACACAGGAGGCGCCATCGGCTCCAACGACACAGAACGGCGCCTCGGGCCCACATCCCGCGTTGTCCGCGACGTCACAGAGGCCACACTCTCCATTGACACACTCTCCAGCCAAGGGGTTCGCGCAATCCAAGTCCTCTAGACAATCAACGCAGCCGTTGGCGGGCAGCTCCACTCGGCAGAGTTGTCCACCGAGACACCCTGCCTGCTCGATGGGGTCGCACACCACACAGGCGTCGCCCACACACTCTCCCCTGTCGCCACCGCAATCGTCATCAGCGCGGCACCCTACGCAGCGGTTTCCATCGGCTTCCACCAGACAGAGCGGCGTATCTCCGCCACATCCGGAGTGATCACTCGGGTCGCAGGCAGCGCAGAGCTGATCTACGCACTCAGGGAGACCAAAGACGGCGCACTGCTGATCGATTACGCATTGCTCGCATGATCGCCCATCCCCGTCTTCTACACAGACCGGAGCGTCAGCCGGACAGCCGTCGTTTGATCCCATCTCGCAGCGTGAACACTGACCGGCTAGGCAGAGCCCTGCTTCGGCGGGACAATCGTTATTGTCTCGACAGGCCGCACATTGAGCCGCGCCTTGAGATACGACACAGAATGGCTCATCCCCACCGCACCCAGCGTTATCATTGGGATCACAGGCTCCGCACACTCCCTGAGAGCACTGACCGAGACCGGGCTGACCACAGTCTCCATCGGCGAGACACTCAACGCAGGCCTTACCCCCTAGGCCATCCTCGCAGAACGGTGTTGGCCCTGCGCAGCCTGAGTTGTCCGCTGGGTCACAAGACGCACAGTCACTGTCCACACATTCGGGTTCATCATCTCCGCAGTCAGCGTCTCCGCGACATCCCACACACGCGTAACCGTCGGCCTCCTCAACACAGAAAGGGTCCGAGAGATCGCAGCCCGCATTATCGGCGGGATCACACGCTCGACAGCTCGTCGCTACGCACTGGCCGAGGCCCTGCTGCTGGCAATCGCCATCGGCCTCGCATCCTACGCATTCGAGTCCATTGGCTCCGACTCGACAAATCGGTACGTCCGCGTCGCAGCCCGCATTGTTCTCGGGATCACAGACCTGGCAGACTCCGTCATTACACTCTGGCGCTGCGGGGTCGCCGCAGTCCGCGTTATCACGACAGGAAACGCAGTTCAGACCGGCCTCACCATCAACGCAGAACGGCGCGTCATCACCACAGCCGCCGTGATCGCCCATATCACACGCTTGACACGCACCAGCTACGCACTGGCTCAGCCCCATCACATCGCAATCACCATCACCCAAGCAAGTAACGCAGCTGTTGTCGACGTCACCAACCACGCAGAAGGGCGCATCACCCTGACAGCCCGCATGATCTAATGGATCGCATTGAGTACAGGCGTTGTCGATGCACACAGGGTTCCCTGGTCCGCAGTCTCCGCTGTCACGACATGAGACACAGGCGTTCTCTGCCTCCCCAGCCAAGCAGAGAGGCGACTCACCTTGGCACCCGCTGTTATCCGCCGGGTCGCAGGCTCGGCAACCCCCATCGATGCACTGACCGAGGTCAAATGGGCACTGCCAATCCATCTGACAGCCCACACACTCAGTCTCGCCGTTACCGTTCTCAGAACACACTGGCGCGTCAGGGCCGCAGCCCTCATTCGTAAACATCTGGCAGACCGTGCAGCTTCCGTTATTACAAACAGGGAAGTCCGGATCGCCACAATCATCCTGGTTGCGACACGCTGCACATTCGCGCCCGAGTTGCCCATCTACGCAGAACGGTTCCTCACCCTCGCAGCCCGCGTCATTCTCTCGATTACAGACCTGACACTGGCCCCCATCACAGAAGCCGCCGCCACGATCCGCGCAGTGAATGTCTTCAACACAGTCGACACATGAGTTTCCAAACATGCCTCCGATCTCGCAGAACGGCGCGAACTCATCACAACCGTCGTTGTCATCGGGGTCGCACGCTTGACACTCCCCTTGTACGCATTGAGAGTTCCATTCAAATTCGCAGTCGTCATCTCCCGCACAGGCCGCGCACTGGAAGCCCCCGTCAACTTGAGCACAGAATGGAGTTGGGTCCTGACAGCCTGCCGCATCATCGGGATCACAGGCTTCGCAGACCTCATTGACACACTCAGGAGTGTCGCCACCGCAATCACCATCCCCTTGGCACCCTACGCATCGATTCCCATCATCTCCAGCGAGACAGACAGGGGTGTCAGCTTCACACCCGACGTTACTCCCTGGATCACAGAGCTCACAGATCCCACCGAGGCAGACCCCCTCGTCTCCCTCACAATCGTTGTCCCCTAGGCACGCCACACAGCTGATCCCACCCGCACACCACGGCGTATCCCCGCCGCAGCCTGCGTTGTCCGCCACATCGCACAGCCCGCACACCCCGTTGAGACACTGGCTCGCGGCCGGATCCCCGCAGTCTGCGTCCCCGAGACACGCGACACACTCGCCGCCGTCAGCGGCGCACAGCGGCGTCTCGCCGCCGCAGCCCGCGTTGTCCGCTGGATCACAGAGTACGCAGGCCTCAGCCACACACTGACCATCGGGACAGTCACCGTCTCCACGACAGCCAAGGCAGCGGTCGCCGTCCGCCGAGCAGAACGGCGTGTCCCCGCCGCAGCCCGCGTTGTCCGCCGGGTCGCAGGCCAGACACGCGTCGTCTACACACTGGTTCGCGCCGGGATCGCCGCAATCAAAGTCAGCGCGGCACCCAACACAGCGTAGTCCCCCACCCTCATTTACGCAGATGGGCGTGTCGCCCTCGCAGCCATCATTAGAGCCCTGGACGCAGCGCACGCACTCGCCGCCGACACACTCGCCGGCCGCCGGGTCATCGCACTGATCGCTATTGACGCAGGCGAAGCACTGAGCACCATTCGCTCCAGGTCCACAGAACGGCGTGTCTCCGCCACAGCCCGCATCGTCTGCTTGGTCACAGGCGAGGCAATTGCCGTTGACGCACTGCCCGCGGTCGGCATCGACGCAGTGGCCGTCATCGACGCAGCCCACACACGCGGGGCCCGCGGGACCATCGACGCAGTGAGGCTGGTCGTCGCCACAGCCGCCATTATCGGCGGGATCGCAGACCACACACTGCTGATCGACGCATTGCTGACCGTCACAGTCTCCATCGCCCACGCACTCGACGCAGCCGGAGCCGTCCGCCAAGCAGACCGCGTCGCCATCACACCCGGCGTTATCAGCCGGGTCACAGGCCAGACAGACCTCAGCGACGCATT
>CALELH010000397.1 GCA_937902595.1 uncultured Myxococcales bacterium | reverse complement strand
TACCTAAACGTGGACGGTTTCAACCTATACGACGTGCTTAAGTATGACTACTTGGTCATGACTGAGCCTATGGTTCGTCGTCTGGAAGGAGCGTTGTCTAAATGAGCGCTAAGAATGTCTATAGCGTCCTCAGTCGCCCAGTTGTGACCGAGAAGACGACCATCCAGAAGGAAGACAATAACCAGGTCTCTTTTCGAGTGCGCGTCGACGCGAACAAGGTGGAGATTCGCAAAGCAGTTGAGAAGCTGCTCGGCGTTAAGGTGACCGCTGTGAACACTCTTGTGACTCGAGGTAAGACTCGTCGCATGGGCAAGAACACGGGTCGTCGTTCCAATTGGAAGAAGGCCATCGTTACGCTCGCTCCGGGCGAGGACGTTGAGTTCTTCGACGCCCTTGAGAACCTCGACGAGCTCGAGAGCGCGGAGGAGTAGGCGGTCATGGGTATTAAGAAGTACAAGCCGACCTCACCCGGTCGCAGAAACATGAGCTCGAGTGACTTCGCTGGAGTCACGGCGGCCAAGCCGCTGAAGGCTCTGACACGATCGCTTTCGAAGAAGGCGGGTCGTAACGTCTACGGGCGGATTACGGTTCGACGTCGTGGTGGTGGTCATAAGCGCCGCTACCGCATCATCGATTTTCGCCGAGATAAGTTCGGGATTCCAGCTCGCGTAGAGTCAGTTGAGTACGACCCGAACCGAAGCGCCCGTATCGCTCTGCTCTGTTATGCAGACGGTGAGCGCCGATACATTCTGGCCCCTCGTGGCTTGAACGTTGGTGACACGGTTGTTTCAAGCCGTACGGCTGATATCAAGCCTGGGAATAGCCTTCCGATTCGGAGCATCCCGGTTGGTACCATCCTGCACGCGGTTGAGATTAAGATCGGTGCAGGCGCGAAGCTTTGCCGAGCTGCTGGCGCCTCTGCTCAGCTGCTCGCTAAAGAAGGCGACTGGGCTCAGCTTCGTTTGCCATCAGGCGAGGTCCGGTTGGTTCACCTGAACTGCCGCGCGACCATCGGCCAGGTTGGTAATGAAGAGCACGGAAACATCAAGCTCGGCAAGGCCGGCCGAAGCCGCTGGCTCGGTCGACGCCCCAAGGTTCGTGGTGTTGCAATGAACCCGGTTGATCACCCGCATGGTGGTGGTGAGGGTCGTACTTCAGGTGGTCGCCATCCGGTGAGTCCTTGGGGTGTACCGACCAAGGGTAAGCGTACTCGTAAGAACCGCCGGACTGACCGGTTTATCGTTCGCCGACGTGGCGGTCGCTAGGAGTTATCGATATGTCGCGTTCGATTAAGAAGGGCCCATTTGTTGACGACCATCTTTGGAAGAAGGTCGAGGTAATGAATGAGGCTGGTACGAAGCAGACCATTAAGACATGGTCACGCCGCTCAACGATTATCCCCGAGTTCATCGGGCATACGTTTGCGGTTCACAACGGAAATCGATTCTTTCCGGTGTATGTGAGCGAGAACATGGTGGGACACAAGTTGGGAGAGTTCTCTCCGACTCGCACCTATCGCGGCCACGTCGCCGATAAGAAGGGCAAGAAGAGGTAGACCAAGTATGCGTGCCAAACTGCGATACCTGCGAGTCTCTGCTCGTAAGACCCGATTGGTGGTTGACCTAGTGCGCGGCAAGAGCGTAGCTGAGGCGATCAATATCCTGACCTTCACGCGGCGTTCAGCCAGCGAGCCGGTCCGGAAGCTCATCGAGAGCGCTATGGCGAATGCTGAGGCGGGGAACGCCAATGTAGATCGTCTTTTTGTAGACACTATTTTTGTGGACGAAGGGCCCACCATGCGCCGGTTTCGACCACGTGCAATGGGCCGTGCGACCCGAATCAACAAGCGGACGAGTCACGTGACATGCGTACTCGCCGAGAGAGACTAGGAGTTTAGCCGTGGGTCAGAAAACGCATCCAATCGGTTTCCGTCTTGGAGTAATCCGGACTTGGAGCTCCAAGTGGTATGAAGAGAAGCGCTATGCAGAGTGGCTCCATGAGGATCTCAAGCTGCGACGCTACATCAAAAAGAAGCTGTATCACGCAGGCGTCTCGAAGATCGAGATTGAGCGTATGGCCAATAAGGTCAAGGTCAGCATCTACACCGCGCGTCCCGGAGTTGTTATTGGGAAGCGTGGTGCCGGCGTCGACGAGCTCAAGAACGAGGTCGAGAAGCTGTCGAGTGGCGAGGTTTTCCTGAACATTCAGGAGATCCGCAAGGCTGAGTTGGACGCGACATTGGTCGCCGAGAACGTAGCTGCACAACTGGAGCGCCGTGTTGCGTTCCGACGCGCACTCAAGAAGGCGATGCAGACCGGGATGAAGTTCGGCGCGAAGGGATTCAAGATCTCCGCGTCCGGCCGTCTCGGTGGAGCGGAGATGGGTCGCTTTGAGCGTTACCATGATGGTCGAGTGCCGTTGCACACGCTCCGAGCTGACATCGATTATGGTACCGCACTCGCTAAGACGACCTACGGTATCATTGGTATTAAGTGTTGGATCTTCAAGGGCGAAGTCCTTGATGACCAGGCAAACGCGGCGGCCTCTGGGCCACGTCGTTAAGGGGATTTGACAATGTTGTCTCCTAAGAAGACGAAATTCAGAAAGCAGCATAAGGGCCGTATGCGAGGCGTCGCCAAGGGCGGCACCGATATCAACTTCGGTGACTATGGGCTGCAGGCCATTTCGACCGGTCGAGTAACTGCTCGTCAGATCGAGGCTGCTCGTATCGCGATGACGCGGTACGTCAAGCGTCAGGGTAAGATTTGGATTCGAGTCTTCCCAGACAAGCCGATCACTAAGAAGCCTGCCGAAACCCGCATGGGTAAGGGTAAGGGTCCTGTTGATCATTGGGTGGCCGTCGTTAAGCGTGGTCGCGTTATGTACGAGATGGATGGTGTCCCAGAAGACGTGGCACGCGAAGCGCTGCGTTTGGCTGCTCACAAGCTGCCTGTTAAGACACGCTTCCTAAAGCGAGGACAGTGAAATGAAGGCGAGCGAACTTCGAGAGAAGAGTCTGCAGGACCTGCGCGAGCTCAGCGATGAGTGTCGTCGGGACCTGTTTGACCTTCGCTTCAAGCATTACACGGGTCAACTCGTTGACACAGCTTCGCTGAGGAAAGCTCGGCGGGTTGTAGCACGAGTTGAGACCGTGATCCGCGAGCGCGAGATCGCCCAGACGGCGGCCGAGTAAAGGACGGAGTCTACACGATGAGTGAAGAGACTAAAAAGAGTCGTAGCGTCAAGACCCGAACTGGGGTCGTGGTCAGCGACAAGATGGATAAGACGATTGTCGTCCAGACCGAAAAGGTGGTCATGCACCCGATGTACAAGAAATTTGTGCGTCGTCGCGTGAAGTACAAGGTCCACGACGAGAATAATGATGCTCGGATGGGTGACACGGTCTTGATTGAAGAGACCCGACCACTGAGCCGTTTCAAGCGTTGGAAGATTCGCACGATTACGCATCGCGCAGTTTAAGCAGGTTAATTCGCGAGAGCGAATAGCACGAGGAGTATAGACGTGATTCAGATGCAAACCATGCTGACTGCCGCCGATAACTCGGGCGCCAAGAAGCTGCAGTGCATCAAGGTGCTCGGTGGCTCAAAGCGTAAGTACGCGTCCATCGGTGACATCATTGTCGTCAGCGTCAAGGAAGCACTGCCGGGAGCACGCGTAAAGAAGGGTGACCTTAAGCGCGCTGTTGTCGTACGCACTAGAAAGGCGATTCGTCGGCCGGATGGAACTCACATTAAGTTTGATGTGAACTCCGCGGTCATTATTAACGATGCTAACGAGCCCGTAGGGACACGCATCTTCGGTCCGGTCGCACGCGAGCTTCGTGGGCGTCGGTTCATGAAGATCGTCTCGTTGGCTCCAGAGGTCCTGTAATGCACGTTAAGACTGGAGATAAGGTCCAGGTGATGTCCGGACGTGATCGAGGGCAAACCGGAACAGTGCTGCGCATTGATAGCGGCAATGGTCGGGTGCTCGTCGAGAGTGTCAATATGGTTAAGCGCCACCAGCGCGCAGGCCAGGGCAATACCGAAGGCGGGATCATCGAGAAGGAAGCCTTTCTCGATGCGTCTAATGTACTGATTTACTCCGAGAAGCTTGAGAAGGGCGTGCGTACTCGCAACGTCTACATCGGGCAGAATGGAGAGCAGTTTGACTCACGCAGCGCTGCTTCGAACAGCTTTGGCGAAGCGCCAGGCAAGGTCTCGAAGGTTCGCGTATGCGTCAAGACGGGGGAGGTGTTCGAATGAGCGCGCCTCGTATGCAGAAGCTTTATGACGACACCGTCGTCGCCGCTATGAATGAGGAGTTCAAGTATGAGAACCCTCATCAGGTGCCAAAGGTCGTCAAGATTGTAGCGAACATGGGCCTCGGAGAGGCTGTGCAGAACCCCAAGATTATTGAGGGTGCACAGCGCGAGCTCAGTGAGATCGCTGGTCAACGAGCGATAGTAACCCGCGCGAAGCAGTCCATCGCGACTTTCAAGCTTCGCCAGGGGATGCCCATCGGTTGTTCAGTGACTTTACGTCGCGACCAGATGTGGGAGTTCTTGGACCGTCTTGTGAACGTGGCGTTGCCCCGTGTTCGAGATTTCCGTGGCGTCAGCCCTAAGGGTTTTGACGGAAACGGGAACTACTCGATGGGGATTCGGGAGCACATTATCTTTCCCGAGGTCGACTACGACAAGACCGACAAGGTTAAGGGGCTGAACGTCACCGTGGTGACGACGGCCAAGACAGACGAAGAAGGGCGCGCACTCTTGCGCCACCTCGGCATGCCATTTCGGCAGGCTGGTGGGAATCGCTAGAGGGAATTGGCCCGCCGCGAAAGCGGCATCACGGCGCTGAGAGCGCCAAAGCGCTGCCAGGGTGGCAGCCAGATGATTGAGGTAATGATCGATGGGAATGACAGATCCGATCGCAGACTTGCTGACCCGAATCCGAAATGCATCTTCGGTGGGTCATGACACGGTGCTGATTCCGGCGTCGAACATGAAGCTTCGAATCGTTAATCTTCTTCTTGAAGAAGGTTATGTGCGGAACTTCAAGGTCGTTAAGGACAACAAGCAAGACGTCATCTGTGTGTACTTGAAGTACACGCATGAGCACTCGCCGGTCATCACGCACTTAGAGCGTGTGTCGAAACCAGGGCGTCGTGCCTATGTCAAGGCTAAGAACATTCCGCGCGTTCGGAGTGGTTTGGGGGTCGCGATCCTCTCCACTTCGCGTGGGGTGATGACCGACCACCAAGCACGTTCTCTCCACTTGGGTGGCGAGCACATCTGCTCCGTCTGGTAGACGACTGAAGGAAGGCAATCATGTCTCGTATTGGAAAGCTACCGGTACCCGTGCCAAGCGGCGTGACCGTAACTTTAGATGACAAGACCTTTTCGGCTAAAGGGCCGAAAGGGGAGTTCGCTCAGGTTTTGCCGGAGCACGTCACTGTGGCGATTGAGGACGACACTGTCGTCGTGAATCGTGACAGCGATGATCGCATCGCTCGTGCTATGCACGGGTTGGCGCGAAGCCTCGTGAGGAACGTCGTCGAAGGTGTGTCGACTGGGTTTACAAAGACTCTCGATATCAATGGCGTTGGTTATCGTGTCCAGCAGAAGAAAGAGTATCTCGTCTTCGCCTTGGGTTACAGCCACGCAATTTATTACGAGATCCCAGAAGGTCTCGAAGCGAAGATTGTAACACCGACGCAGCTTGTCCTCACAGGTGTAGACAAGCAGCTCGTCGGGCAATCGGCGGCAGAGATACGCTCGTTCCGTCCACCTGAGCCGTACAAGGGCAAGGGGATCAAGTATAGCGACGAAGTGATTCGTCGTAAGGAAGGTAAGTCCGGCGCCCGCTAAGGGTAGACGGTATGGAGTCAGGTGATGGCGACTACGAACAAGAAGGGTGCAGCGCGCGCGAGACGCAAGCGCTCTATCCGAAAGCGACTCTCCGGTACGGCCCAGCGGCCCCGGTTGAGTGTGTTCCGTTCCAACAAGCACATCTACGCTCAGGTCATCGATGATGTCACGGGTGTAACTCTGGCGGCAGCGTCTACGCAGTCGGAAGAGTTGCGTGGTGCTTTGGACGGTAAGAAGAAGAGTGAAGCGGCTGCGCTCGTCGGACAGACGATCGCAGCGCGTTGCAAAGAGAAGAGCATCGAGAGCGTTGTCTTCGACCGAAATGGGTTTATTTACCATGGTCGAGTTAAGGCAGTCGCTGACGGTGCCCGAGAAGGTGGCTTGATTTTTTAATTGCGCAGTTATCGTCGGTAATGTTGCCCAATTGGCGCTAAACCGGCGTGTGCAGTTGACATTCGACAGATGGTTAGGTAGAACCGCGCGCCCAGAGTGTCTGGGCGTGGTCGGCGATTTAAGCCGTGCCATTTGAGTTATTGGAGTGTTTGCATTGGCTATGGTGAACCAAAACGATCCGGATCTGCTCGACAAGGTTGTTCATATCAATCGAGTATCGAAGGTGGTCAAGGGTGGTCGGCGTTTCAGTTTCAGCGCGCTAGTCGTTGTCGGTGACGGTAACGGCTCAGTGGGCGCTGCAATGGGTAAGGCCAACGAGGTGCCTGACGCCATTCGTAAGGGTAACGAGCGAGCTCGCCGAGCGATGTTCGAGGTACCTGTAATTAACGGAACGATTCCTCACGAGATCGTGGGGCATCACGGTGCAGGCCGAGTCTTGCTCCGACCCGCAAGTCAAGGTACCGGCGTTATCGCGGGTGGCCCGGTCAGAGCTGTGCTCGAGGCCGCGGGCATTCGTAACGTGCTGACCAAGTCTTTGGGTACGAGTAATCCGAATAATGTGGTCAACGCCACAATCGACGCTCTCCAGAGCCTCATGTCACCTCAGCAGGTGGCAGCGCGGCGTGGTAAGTCCGTCGATGAGATTGGACACAACCCGTCCTAACGTGGAGCGAGCGATGAGCAAGTTGAAAGTAATTCAGCGGAAGAGTGGTATCGGTCGAGCCGAGCGCCAGCGCGCTACGCTGCGCGGCTTGGGTCTCACTAAGCTGAATCAGGAGCGTATCCTTGAGGATACCCCCGCGATCCGCGGAATGATCAACAAGGTATCGCACCTCGTCGAGTGGACAGAGGTCGAAGGTTAGTCATCATGAGTGAGCTCAGTAATCTAACGCCAGCCGAGGGCGCCGTTCGCAAGAAGAAGCGGATCGGTCGCGGAGAATCGTCTGGATGGGGAAAGACTGCCGGCGCCGGCCATAAGGGTCAGAAAGCGCGCCGCGGTAACTCTAAGCCAGCACCCGGATTTGAGGGTGGGCAAATGCCCCTCGCTCGCCGGTT
Organism: uncultured Myxococcales bacterium; assembly: GCA_937902595.1. GTDB lineage: Bacteria > Myxococcota_A > Bradymonadia > UBA7976 > UBA1532 > UBA1532. The sequence continues at coordinate 1,164 of CALELH010000397.1, read as the reverse complement.
GCCAAAGCGTGGATTCACGCCCCGAAACAGGGTCGAGTACGCGATCGTGAACTTGGGATCCCTTGAGGCGCTCGACGCGTCCAACCCAATTGACTTGGAGGCTCTCCAGGCAAGCGGCGTGGTCAAGAAGGGACCTAGTCTTTTGAAGGTTCTTGCCCAGGGCGAGATCACTAAGGCGTTTACGATTCGCGCGCACAAGTTTAGTGCATCAGCCGTTGAGAAGATTACCGCTGCCGGTGGCACGGTCGAGATCATCGAACGATAAGTTGGGTACCAAGTGAGCACGATCGTCAAAATTTTCCAAATCGCAGAGCTGAGAAAGCGAATCATATTTACGCTGTCTCTACTCGCTGTGTATCGCATCGGTGTCTTCGTGACTTTGCCGGGCGTGAACCGCGAAGCGATGAAGGATTACATGCAGCAAAGTGCTCAGGGTACATTCCTGGGCCTGTTTAATATGTTCAGCGGTGGTGCCATTGAGCAGCTCAGCGTTTTTGCGTTGGGCATCATGCCATACATCTCTGCGTCGATTATTTTTCAGCTGCTGACGGTGGTTATCCCGACGCTCGATCGTCTTAACAAAGAGGGCGAGCAGGGGCGTAATAAGATCAATCAGTGGACTCGGTATTCGACGGTCGCTCTTTCGGTCGTTCAAGGTTTCTTCATCGCGATGTACCTTGAGAACCTGAGCGCCCAGAGTACAACCGGCGCTATCGTCCATGACCCAGGTTCTTTCCTGTTCCGATTTATGACCGTTTTGACCCTGACTACTGGCGCAGTGTTCATCATGTGGCTCGGTGAGCAGATTACTGAGCGCGGAGTCGGTAACGGCATGAGCCTTATCATTATGGCTGGCATCATCGCTGGTCTACCTGATGCTTTGATGCAGTTGAAGAACCAGTTTGATAGTCAGGCGATGGACCTATTCGACATGCTCGCGTTGGCTGCTGTGGTCTTCGCGGTTATAGCGTTTATTGTCTACGTTGAACGTGGCCAGAGACGCATACCGATACAGTATGCAAAGCGCCTGGTTGGTAATCGAGTAGGCGCGGCGCAGTCGACTCATTTGCCTCTTCGAGTAAATATGGCGGGTGTTATCCCTCCAATCTTCGCGTCGTCGATACTGATGTTTCCGGCTACTGTCGTTGGTTGGACGGATGCAGG
>CALELH010000396.1 GCA_937902595.1 uncultured Myxococcales bacterium | reverse complement strand
GGGCGCGCCTCACCGATGACTCCCTACATAACATTGGGGTGCGTCCTATTACGCGGGGCCCATCGGACCTACAGTTCGTAGACCTGGGCGCCGCCCATCGTAGTCACGGAGGAGACGAGGCGCGCTATGCCTTCCGTACGCCGAGTCTACACAACGTCGCGGTGACGGGTCCCTGGATGCACAATGGAGCCTACACCAGCCTTCGCGCCGCGGTCGTCCACCACCTCGACTACGAGGGGGGGCTGCGGGGATATCAGCGTGACCAACTCGAGCCAGAGTTTAGGCGTGAGGTACATCGTAGCGATGACGTGATCGATGATGTCGCCGCGACAATCACTGCGGCCGATGGGCGTCCTGAGCGAGCGTTACTCGATATGGAGGTCGACGATCTAGTGCTGTTTCTGGAGGCGCTGACGGCGCCAGGTATCTCGACATTGACGGAGCTCCGCGTCGACGCGGTACCAAGCGGCTTACCACTCCCAGAGTAGCCTTTTCGAGCAAACAGGCTTAGGGATCATTGGTACCAGAGAAGGTGATCTCCGCCCCCTCCGCGATGAGTTGATATCCTATCTTACGATAGACGCTATTCGAGGTCGGGTTGTTCATGTCTGTGTATAGGTTGCACATCTGTTTACCCGAATCGAGGATGCGCTGGGACAGGCAGGCGACGACGCGTCCGGCGTGACCGCGACGTCGAAACTCTTTGGGGGTGTACACGTAAGAGATGGAGACTCCATTCTGAGTTTCACGGACTCGAGTAGCGCTCGAGACGACCTGACCTGTCTCGTCTTGCCAGAGGGTGATCTTTCCGAGATTCAGATCTCTGTTCGCGATGGACGCCGCGCGCTCATGACTGTCTTCAGCGGAGGCGCCCTGGTACTTGAAGAAGCCTTGGAGGAGATCGATGACGATCGCTCTGTCCGCGACCGTCGCGATCAGTAATTTACCACCGGCGAGATCGGGCATCTGTACGGCTCTCAGCTCATAGATACCTTGGCTCAGCGAACTCTCTATGGAGCCTCCCGCCAGCTTAAGCCAAGAGTCTGCAAAGCGTTTGCTGGTTTCACCCACTCCGACGACTTTATTCAGCTGAGTGCCCTGGGCAAACAAAGCGCCGGCGATACACTCTGCAGCGGCAGGGGACATCCTGCTCATGTCGAGGGGAGTGCGGGTGCTGGTGCGGAGAGCGTGTCCGAGGAACTCACCATCATGGACAACGCTGAGATAGAGCGGCTGATCCGTTGTGAGAGTCCCGTGCTCTATCCGCTTAAGTAGGCCGAGCATGAGCGAGTTCTCTGACTCATTCATCATCAACTGCGCTTCAGCGTGCGTGAGTAGAGCTGTTACTGATCCATGGAAAACACAGCGCATAGCCGACTTCCTGTTGCAGAGGCGCGGGGTTATCTCTTTGCCGAGGCCCCGGCGTTGACTTGTCCCAACACAGCGATCATCTGAGCTCTCTGCGAGTGGATCGCCTTGACCGCGGGGAAGACCTCGTTCTTGACGAGCTGAATGTACGGCTTAATCACTTTGTTCAGCTCCTTGAATTGCCCACCATATTGGCGCTTTATCTTGGCATATTTACGGTCGACCTTGCTAAAGGCGGCCTCATAGGCCAGGGAGCCGACGTACTTTACGACTCGGTTGGAGAGATCTTTCACCTTGGCGATAATCGCGTTGCGTAGGTACTGGCCAACGACCCAATCGTAGCTCAATCGAAGCGTTCTCGTGATCAGCGCTGTGCATACTGCCGCTCCCGCCTCGGGGATTAACCCGCAAGCGCCATCGATCACTCCGTTGACGACCGCGAGCCCGCTGGATGCTGTCGCGATAACCTTATCCACGTAGGGGGCGAACTTCCTGTCGATGGCCTTATCTATCTCCTCCTGAGCCAACTCTTCAGCGACCAGCACCAGCACTCTGCCTGGCTCCGCGCCCTCTTCTAGAGATGCTTTGACTTGTTTGAATGCCTTGTCTAGTTGCTTCTTGTCCTGAGCTGAGAGGGCCTCTTGGTATCTCTTGAGGTTCCGCTCGATGGCCTTGACTCGCTCTGCGGCCAGCAACATCTTTCCCGTGACCCGGAGAGTCGTATCGACGACCCTTTGGCCGCGGTCCGTCTTACGTAATTGCTCCATCATGATGTTCGTGAGCTTCTTGGTCGCCGCTGGGCGAATCTCCGTCTCCCATTTCGTCTTGATGGCCTTCTGGACAGTCTGGGCCACCGCGCGAAGCTTTGGCTCCATCTTCTTAAACTTGGGCTTCATGCTCGTCATGATGCAGGCGACGGCTCGAATATCATCGCTGGTCTTGCCTGCCTCCGTGACGATCTTGAGCTGCAGGTCCCACGCGAAGCGAGGCATATCCTCAATCTTCTTTGGCGGCTTGGACCGCTTGAGATGTTTCTTGGCCGCCTTTGACGTCGATCGCCAAGCGTCCTGAAACTTTGTGGTCAAGACAGAGCCAGGGCGGGTCAATAGGCTCTTTACGTCTTCTGGGATCTCACTCAGTTTCTTGACCCCTTGAAGGCACTTGATGAGCTTCTTGGCCTCCTGTGACTTACCGAGGAGGTTCTCGAAACCCACCTTGGAGACGACCTTCTTCGCTGCTCGATCCCCCGCCGTCTTGACCTTCTTAATGACCTTCTTAACTTTGTTCTTCGCTTTCTTCGCTTTCTGCCCTTTCTTGCCCTTCCTGCTCCTCTTCTTGCGCTTACCGAGCTTCTTTTTCTTCTTCTTTTTCTTCTTCTCAGTGGCCTGATTGGTGTTTGTAGAGGTGCTAGACCGCTCGCTGCCAAGATCAGCCCAGCTTACAGCAGGTACGAGAAGAGCAAAGACGAGGGATAAAGCGAGAAGAGTGCGATTGAACACGGACAGACTCCAGTTTGTGCAGGTGGGCGGTCTCGGTGCCCAGCGAAGCGCCATAAGCGCGGCGAGGTCCCCCAATGTGACCTGATTAAGGCAGTGAATATGGCGATACTCAAGGGCTAATTATATCGATGGAGAAAACCGTGAGAGGTCGTTGGGATTACTCATTATGGCAGTGGGTCGGGTCGATACCAGATGGGCGATGTCCAGGCGCGTTGCCTCACGCGCTCATGGGAGGAGGGGTCCTGACAGGCGTCTGGTCGCTCAGATTCACTGAGCTTTAGGCACTCCAAAGTGCTCCAGCGACAGCTTGGGCGCTCAAGCACTCGGACATAGTAGAAGGCGCGAGCGCTTGGATCGAAGTCGGGGTCTTGCCAGACCGAGCACAAGGACGGCTGTCCACCGTCGAGAGGTTCACATGTATTGGCTGTCTCCACGCCGTCCAACGCGCCAGACCCTGCGACTGTATAGATTTTTAGTCCCGCTTGTCCGTCTTTGGTGAGCCACCCTTTGATGACCTGGATTTGCTCAAGCCCGAAGGTCCTTTCGGCCTGCTCCAACGCCGCCGAGACCATGAAAATTGGAGATTGACCTTCTCTCGCACCAGAGAGTATTCCGCCCATGGGGACACCATCAGCGTATCCATGGGCGAGGCGGTCAGGGTCATCGCATAAGGCCTCAGGATAAGACCACCCACCGAAGAAGCGTGGGCTGACGCGAACGCCAGATGTGGCGAAGGTTTCGCGTCGGCGGATCGCGTCAAAGATGGCATCGCGACTATTTTCGAAGGCCCAGACCCCGGCGAGGCCGCCGGGGTTATTAATGACTCCGTCATGGGTGATGTTGCCAGACCCTAAACGTTCAAGACTTGTGTCGTCCGTGACGCCTACATGTCCGGGGAAATCTGGCCCGGAGACGTTTCCTGGCGTGCCGTTATGAGTGTCGGTACTCCCGATCATCCCAAGGCGATATGGGTTCACTCCAATTCGCTGCTCCTCCTTAAGGCCCTCAAGGAACACGTTGCGGATGAAGTCCAACTTGTGGACACAGCCAGTGAGGCGCATACCACCGCCTCCAGGTTGGTCATCTGGACAGATCGTGTCGCCTGGTACCCTGAGTTTTTCGAATGTGCATAGTGGGTCGTCCGGGGTATTGGGGAATCCATTTCGGCATTCACTGTCGCCCTTGTGTTGGAACATCTCTACGACGGGCTCCATGGATGCTCGGAGGCTCGCGAGCTCAGCCTCTTCCTCAGGGGAAGAGGCGTTCGGGTAGGTGGGTATAAAGAGGTTACCGTTGCTGAGGTTGGAGTTGTGGGGCAGCACCAAGACGTCGCAGTTGTCGCCGGGGGTGCACGCTCGGTTTAAGCCTCGCCAGAGGTCGACCGGCCGCTTCGCTTCGTAATACGTGACAGGGAGGTCTGGGACATTCTTATTTCGGAAGATGACGTTTCGATGCAGGTTCGATACGGCTCGAGTGTTCGTGTATTCATAGCCGACGAAGGTCGTCAGACTGCAGCTCTTGGAGCGGGCGTATGCTTGCTCCGCAGCCTCCTGCATACGTCGCCACCTCACCGCGGCGGCGTCGAGACATCGCTGACCGTCTTCGCCACACAGAGCAGGGTCACGAGCTGGATCTAGCGCCGCCATCAGTACGCCGAAGCCAAAGGCGCCTCCTCCTTCTGGATCTCGATAGGCCGCACACCTTGGGGTGTCGTAGACTGGGCTACCTGGCGAGGTACATAGAGAGACCTCGCCTAGGAGGTCTCCGTGGTCTGTGACGGCGATAAAGTCCAGCGGAGTCGCGATGCGAACCATCCGGGTACCGCGGCCTTCATCGTCCAGGGGGGGCAGCCCCACTGCGTTGCCTCGAGCAAAGCTGTAAGCATCTGACGGGGTCAGCACGTTTCCGTAGGCGCCGGCGTCGAAGGAGAAGGATGTATGAACGTGGAGGTCCCCAAATAAGGCCTTCCGCAGCGGTGTGCGATCAGCGCATTCGCTTCGGTCCTCCTGGTAGGTAAGATCCACAATGGGGAGCTGTGGGCGACGCGTCTGCTCAGGTGCACACCCTAGAAGCGAGCAGACCATCATTATCCAGAGTTTTATCTTCACCGTATGTCCTGTGCTTGGTCTTTCTCGGCGGCATCATAAACCGCAGCCGCGTTCCACTCCAGCCTGGTTTTAATGATGGGGTGAACACACTAATATGAACACAAGAACCAGCTTGGGAGACCTATGACGCCCTACGTAATTTATGGATTCGAGCTGAGCTATTTCACGCGCAAAACAGAGGCAGCGTTTCAATTAGTCGGAGTCCCTCATGTTCGAAAGAGCAAGACGCTCTTTAACAGAGGCAAGCTCGAGAGATTCGGACAAACTCAGCAGGTCCCGGTCGTACGGACGCCCAGCGGCGATTGGATGGCGGACAGCACCCCGATCATTGAGCATTTGGACCAAGGGGATCCGTCTCGCCGACTGTTCCCCACAGGCGTAGATGGTGTCCTGCCGCGACTCTGCGAGGAGTGGCT
>CALELH010000395.1 GCA_937902595.1 uncultured Myxococcales bacterium | reverse complement strand
GGAGCCAGCGGCAGAGGCGGCGGCCGAGGAGCCAGCGGCAGAGGCGGCAGCCGAGGAGCCAGAGGCTAAGGAGGATTAATCCTCTCTGTTCGCCGCTCCTCTATCTATCTTCCCAGATAGCCTTTCGAGTACACCCCGTCGCTACCGATGTCCTCCGGGGCTTGGCGGTAGCGCTGAGACACGAAGGCGTCTAGCTCGGCGGGCCTGAGACAGTTCGCTGAGTAGATCCAACCCCATGAGACGACGGCTAGCGTGGTCCGTAAGCCTGCGTAGGGCGTCATAATCCAGCGAAACGGGCCGGCTGCATCACCAGGATGGCTGCGCGCATACTCTCGCAATGCGTCGACGACATCGGGACCTGCGCAGGGATGATAAAGAATGGCGATCCCGCCATGTTCAAGATTATGAAGCCAGCGGGTGGGTGACAGATAGGAGTATTCTCCCCAGCAGGCCCACATGGGTCGATGATCGCCGCTTGTTGGTGGTGCGCTCGAATAGCTGAGAGGATCAGGCAGAGCGATGTGAGCATTCCCGCCGAGTTCTTGACGTTCCCCTCGCCCAGACATACATGTCCCGGGGGACCAGTCCGGTGTATCACAGGTTGAAGGGCACATCTCTCCCTCGACAACGTCTTCACATGCGAGCGGCTCGGCATCACATTCGCTGCTCTCCATGGTCTCGGTACACCCAGTCCCGAGTACGAGCAGTAGCAACACTATAGGGCGCAAATTCAGATACATACTTCAGGCCTTTAACATGGAGTCTCAACCAAGCCAAAGACCGGTATGAGATGGCTTTGAACCGGGGAACGTCGTGATCCTAGGGCATTAATATGGTAGACGGGCTGGGTCTGAACAGAACTGTGATGAGTGGAAGGGCTCCAAAATGAATCTTGAAGAGATGAAGATTGTTGTGACCGGCGGTGCGAGCGGCATGGGACGAGACTTCTGTCTCAGTCTAGTCAGAGCGGGTGCCAGCGTGGCCGCTTGCGATATGAATGAGGAAGGCTTAGCGAGCCTCGCCGATGAGGCAGCGGACGCTCCGGGTACTCTCAAGACCTACGTAGCGAACGTCGCAGATGAGAGCGCAGTCACCGAGCTCTTCGAGCAGGCGAGCGCCGACCTCGGCGGGCTTAACGGCTTGATCAATAACGCCGGCATTATCCGCGATGGCACTCTCGTTCGTGTCGATCGCGAGACCGGTAAGGTGAGCAAAACGATGAGTCTGCGTAGCTGGCAGTCGGTTATCGACGTGAACCTCACGGGGCCATTCTTGTGTACCCGCGAGTTCTGTAGCCGCGTCATTGATAACGGTCTAGCGCCCGCGGTCGTCGTGAACATCAGCAGCATCTCTCGCCATGGAAACATGGGCCAGTCCAACTATTCGGCCGCCAAGGCTGGTTTGATGGCCATGAACACCGTCTGGGCAAAGGAGATGACCCGTCACGGTATCCGGTTTGGTGCGATCGCACCTGCGCCTGTAGACACGCCTATCCTTAGGAACATGAAGCCTGAGGCATTGGAGATGATGCTTAAGAAGATGGTGCCGATGCGCCGTCCTGCGTCTACCGACGAGGTCTTCTCTGCAGTTAAGTTTATCATCGAGTGTGATTACTTCACCGGTCGATGCATCGACATCGATGGTGGTATGCGGATCTAACGGCTTTACTCGCTTAAGCTTGCTCCCTTCTCAGGAGCAGGTCAGTATCGAGAGCATGAACCAACCACACTTCAGCGTATCTCCCAATCCAGACGTTCCCTTTCGAGTGGTGCGGGAGGACAAACACTTCCTTGTCGTCTTTAAGCCTGCGGGTGTCGTCACCCAGCCCGGCATCAAGCACGAACACGACGCTCTCCTCAACGGCCTCTTCTCCAAGTATGGGCGCCGCCTTCAAAACCTAGGGAAGGCTCGCGATTATGGTCTCCTACATCGTTTGGATAAGCAGACGAGCGGTCTACTCCTCGTTGGCCTGACGCCTGAAGGCTATGATGGCCTTCGTCTGCAGTTCGGTGATCGAGAGATTGAGAAGACGTACCTCGCGCTTGTGCACAGCGCTCCACAGCCTCCGGGAGGGCTCGTAGATTTTCCCATCAGCGAGCATAAGGTGAAGGGCCGTAAGCGCGCGGCGTTGGGGCTCAGAAAGGGCGCTAAAGAGGCGATCACTAAGTATTCGATCTTGGCTAGATCCGGCCGTTTTTCTCTAGTTAAGAGTCACCCTAAGACAGGGCGCTTACACCAGATTAGGGTCCATATGGCCTCTCTCGGCTGCCCAATCGTGGGGGATTCGGATTACGGGAAGAAGGAGCCGATCGATCGGCGTCTTGGTCCGAACGCCCACTGTCTTCACGCGGCAGAGTTAAGTTTTCGCCACCCCGTTAAGGGACGAAGAATCACCGTCACCGAGGGGATGCCGGACTTCATGAAGGGCATCGCGTCCCGTGTCGCCATCGAGTGCCCTAAGAAATGGCAATGAGCCGACTCCTTGTCGTCCTCGTCCTCATTTCGTCTATTGGCGACCTAAAGGCGGAGGAGGCGACTTGGCTGTCTCGCCTGACCAAATACGAGCAGAATCACGTTCTCAGAGCATGCGCTCGACTCAAGCTCCGCCCCCTAGAGGCGACGGCGAATCAGAAGGTAGAGTTCATCCGAATCTACCGACATCCGGTGATGGTCGACTTTGAGCAGCTACCGACCTTCCCGAATCGTGTTCACGTCTTAACGCGTGAGTCGCTGATCCAACGAGAGATACTCGTCAAACCTGGTGACGCCTTTGATCGATCGAAGATCAGTGAGACGATTCGCAACTTAAGATCTCTTGGTATCTTTGCCGTCGTTGCGGCGATTCCAGTGATTGATCGAGAGGCTCAGAAGTCTGGACTCATCGTTGTGACTCGCGATCTTTGGAGCTTGCGCTTAGAGACGAGCTTTCAGTTCACCGGCTCAAATGTGGATCGTCTTCGAATGCAGCTGACCGAGAGGAACCTGGCTGGGCGCGGCAAGATGGTGCTCGCTCGTTTCGAGATGGATCCATTCACCTTGTCGAGCGGGACCCTCTACCTTGATCCCAGACTGCTCTCGAAGAAGCTGCGTCTCCAAGTCAGCGCCGACGCGATCTTTCTACGCAGCAGCGAGGAGTATGATGGGTTTAAGACATTCTTAAGCCTAGATAAGCCCTTCTACAGCCTGTCCCAGCGTTGGGGATTCTCTAGTTGGATTCAACTCCAGCGGTTTGGGGGTCGGCACACAGCGGGTGGGCGACTGCTCACTTATGATGACCCCGACACAATGATCTCGGAGACGATCCCTCGCCAGTGGCGTTCAGGGACTATCAACTCCGAGCTCGTTGGGCGCCACCAGCGTGGCCGGCGCATCATATTTCGTGGCGGACTGGGTTTTGGGGTACTCGACTACAGTAGTGAGGTCAGTGATGAGGTCGACCTCGAGCCTTTCAGCGCAGCGACTACCGATAACTACCGTCGAGATGTCATCCCAGAGGGCCAACGTTGGGTGTATCCCGTACTCAACGCGTCCCTTTTCACCAATCGATTCAAGACCTATCGAAACTTGGGGGGCTATGCCCTCAGCGAGGATGTGCAGCTTGGTCTATCCACGGGCGCGTACCTTAGGGTGCCTCTCAAGGCGCTTGGCTCGAGCCTCAACATGGCGTCCTTCGGTGGTCGACTTGAGTGGCGAGAGGCGATTTTGACGGATGGTTTGATCGAGGTCGCCGCGGGTGGCAGCGCTCGCTACCGGGATGAGACCTCGGCGCTCGGGGAGATCTCTTCGCTGCTTAGGATACGCCTCGCGTCTCCCTGGTTGGGGTTTGGGCGTCTTGTCTCTCGAATCGACTGGCTCAGGTATCTCGACTGGCGCGCTCCTCCACCGATTACGATGGGTGGTGACAATGGTCTTCGCGGATACCCAAGTCAGCATTTCATCTCCTTTGGTGGAGACCGCCTGAGGGCGAACGCAGAGTATAGATCTGCGCCGATGCGCCTCGCGAACCTTAGAGCTGGATTTGTGGGCTTCTATGACGCTGGGATGCTCTATGATGGCGTCCCGGTAGAGACCGGGCTCCGGCAGTCCGTTGGCGTTGGTCTCAGGATGGTCGTTCCCCAGGCGAGTAGTCGAGCCTATCGACTCGACTTTGGTGTACCGATCGATGGCACAGGGTTCATGGTCACGATAACCGGTGAGACGAATCAGGCGGTCCCTATCACCCCTGCAGAAGATTATCTGTTCGCCAATGGGATCTCTGTTGGTGGTCTGAAGAGTCAGCCTTAGCTCACTGTTTTCCGCGCGCGCCGTTCTTCTCAGGCGGTGGCTCGCCCCAGAGGTCGGTCACTGCAGACCTTTGAGTCTCTGCAGTATTGGTCTGAGTCACGTCCGCTGATGCGCGGATTGGTTTAGACCATGCGTCGCCTTCACTATCGCCCCATTGGTGGGCTCGAGACGCTCTATCATCAAAGCGAATGAAGACGGAGTCAGGATACTGCCAACCCCAAATCGCGCTGGTGAAGTAACTGAAAGGCATCATCAAAGCGGTCGCTAGAGTAAACTTCCGGTTGACGCTCTTAGAGACAACTTCTCCTTCGTGTTCAGCACGAATGACGGCGGTATTTGGCAGGCCCATCGACTTTACTTTAGCGTGGCCAACTCCAATCAGTCGGCCATCCAGGTAGATCTCTGCGTCAGCACGATTCGTGTGAACGGACATTGTCGAACACCCCGAGGCGAGCACAGCGCTCACCAAGAGCCACGCTGTTAAAGTATGATTAAACCTCATGATTAGAATCCTAGTGTGATGCCGAAGCGAGGTCCGTGCACAAGCTGGCCCGCGACGTGATAAGTGCCTACCGAGTACCCAACCTCAGGGCGGAGCGACACGGTGCTGGTCCGACCGATGAGGAGACCTGTAGCGGCGAAGATGCTCAGGCCGACATCATCTTTGCGGTCATATTCTTCGTAGTATTCGTCTGAGTGCTCATTATAGCCTTGCTCCAGAGAGGCGCCGCTGAGCGCCAAACCACCACCGACATATGCTGTCGTGCTCTTCTGTGACAGCGGGTAGTAGCCTCCGATAGCCAGCTCGAAATATCCTTGATTGGTGCTGCCCAGACCGAAGCCACGAAAATCAGCACCGAACAGGACCTCACGGTTATCAAAGAGCCAGTTAAAGCCCATTCCCGGAAGAAACTCGGTTGTATCAAGTCCTAAGACTGCGCCGCCCAGACTCACCCCAACGTAGTGGTTCGCGATTCGACGTCGCAGAGGTGACTGTTCTCGCTCACTGACGGTTCTGATGTCTTCATTGGCTAGAGCACGTTCACCTGTGACCAGGCTCCGAGCTAGACGCTGTATTACGGTCTCAAGATCAGACGGCGAGCCAGCCGTCATGCGGTCTGTGTACTCAGGCGCCTTTTGGCCAATAGCGAATCGAGACACCTGAACGATGGCCCGTCCGCCGAGTCGGGTCACTCTGCCCTCTATGTAGTGGGTAGCACCGACGGACTCAGCGGTCTTATCCGCCATCTGGCGGTCCCGGGTATACTCGGTGAGTGAGTTACCACGCACGTCTTCTTTTTGGTCCATCAGAAATATACTGAGGGCATCTCTCGCGGCGCTTCTAATCTGTGTGTGAATCGAGTCTCCTGAGAATGGGATAATCGTCACGGTTCGAGCGCTGGCTACGCTCGCGGTCAGCATGACCAATAGGATGAGTAGACTCTGAGTCATTCCGTTTCTCATGTCTTGGGTCTCCTTCAAGCTCTGTGTTCTAAATTCGGTACAGTACAAAGCAGCGAACATGCCAACGACATTGAATCGTGGCTTTTGTTCTTTAAGTGTCTGTAATTAAAAGGGGGTGCCTGTGGGGGCGTACGCGAGGGAGGATGATCTGTGAACGCTGGTTACGGATGGGAGTAACCAGTCGTTATCGAGTGAGCCACTTCATTAAGAGAGACAATGACTTCAGGTAAGTGGTCGCTCTCTGACTGGAAGGGCCTCTGCTATCTGAGGAGAGCGCGCAACGTGAGTCCGATGGCGGCTAGGGAGGCTACGATGATGATACCTCGCCTAAGGGGTTCGCCTTCCACGCGGCCGATGAGCAGCTTGCTGAAGAAGAGGCCAACTCCAATGGCAGGCACGAGACAGAGAGCGATGATGAGGTCCTCCAGACCGATGAGACCTCCGGAGACTCTGGCTCCAATCGTAATCACGAGCCCGATAGCGAAGATCGCCGCGAGACTCGAGCGAAGAGTGCTGCCGGCGGAGTCTCGATAAAGAAGGGCGAGCGGTGGCCCACCGATGCTGGACACCAAGGCACCAGTCCCGGAAACGGTCCCTGCGATGGTCTCCGTGAACTTGTTTCTCGGGATCGTCTTCACGAAGGTCAGGGCGATCACCGCCGTGAAGACGATGGCGGCGATGCTGAGGTCTAGGATGAATTGGTCGGCGACCATCAACAACGCGACCCCGAGACCTGCTCCAATGCATCGGCCTAGGATGACCCACCCGATGCCACCCAGGTCAAGGGAGCTCCACTCACGGATGAGCATCGCCGTCGTGAGCGGCACGATCAGCAGCAGCTGTGGTACTGGCGCGAGCTTTGGGTCGATCAGAGAGAGGACGGGCACCGAGAGGATAGCGAAACCGAATCCAATGGTGCTCTGCAGGGTCGCAGCGACCGTCGTCACGATGAGACCGGCGATGATCGCGGACTCCGATACGGGTAGCCAGTCAAACATAGTACAGCTTAGTCACCGCTCTGCGGTCTTGGCGTATCTTCGTAGAAGAAGGCGCCTACGGTCTCAAAGTTCATAGTCGTCGAGATCGATTGGCAGGCTCCCTCTTCGTCTGGGTCCATATCCGCCAAGGTTGTTCCTATGTTTCTAATCAAGCCGGGCAGCATGTCTCCACCTTCTATGTTGTCCGCGATCTGGAGCATGTTCTCGATGGAGATAGAGCCGGCGAGCTTGCCTATGTGCCGTGCGTCCTCGTCTAGGCGGATGGAGAAGCGAGCGTTCTTGAGGGTGATCTCAAACATGAAGTCAAAGATGTAGAAGGGGAAGGTGAAGTCGAGGCCGGTCATCTCCAAATGCCCATCGACGATACGCGCCTCTTCCGTTCTCAGCCAATGAGTTTCGAGATCGATGTCAAAGGTTTGCCAGGGCTCGATCAGATCGTTTGTACCGAGTAAAGGAGCACCGAGTCCTCGGTAGATGCTCATGGTGACTTGCTCGTCATTTTGCGGGTCGTCCACGCCAGAGAGCTCAACCATGAGTAAGAGGTTTCCCGAGTTAATCGCTGACTGGCCATAGGTCTCTATGGCCATTCCGCCAAACTGTTCGATGAGCGGCAAAAGCTGTGAGAATTGATTATCGACGCCCTGATCCCCTGTTGGACTCGTGAAATCTTCGTGCCCGCAGCCAGTTTCGCTGCCTTGCTCAGTGATGACGTCGTCCAGATTAAACCCGGCGCTACGTCCCTCGTCTTCACGCGCGAACTGGAGAACTCGGAGTAGGAAGACATGGTCCCTGGAGCCGGGCATCACGTTGTCGAGTGCCCCGTCGGCGGCCCCTGCATCGGTCTGAGCGGCATCTGTTTGTACGGAGCCTTGGCCGTCGCCTCCTGAGGCTTCATCACAGCCGAGAGCAAGACCAGTAACGAGGCAAAAAGACAGCAAGAGTCGATTGCTCATATCTCGATTACTCCTAAGCCGTCTTCTACCCGCCCCTCTGCGTCCCCGTAGCTCCCCACGTTGGCTCCGGAGGCTCGAATCACGCTCAGCATCGCGTGACTCGTGTTTTCAGCGACGGTCGATCGATAATGTAAATCCGTCTTCAGTCGGCCATTCGCGCCGCCTGCGATCAGGATGGGGAACTCGTCCAGTGAGTGTGTGCGGCCGTAGGAGATGTCGCTCGTGGCGAGCAGCACCAGATGATCGAGCAACGTGCCATCTCCCTCCTGAACACCATCGAGCGCTTGAAGAAAGTAATTAAGCTCTTCCATGATGGAGATGACGATTCGGTTAACCTGCGGCTGCGGATCCGGTTCATCGTGAGTCAATTGATGATGTCCAGCGCTTGAGCCTGCGAGCAGCTTATTAGTCAGTGGACTGGTGATGAAGTTACTCAAAACACGGGTTTGGTCGCAGGCCAACGCGAGGGTGGCGATATCGCAGAACACTCGATTCTTCAGGGACAGTTGGGGGCGGCCATCAATCTCTCCAAAGTCTCCGTCTGGAGCGGTTGGTCGTACACACCCGGCAAGATCTGGTGGATCTTGCTCCAGGCGAGCGATGCGCTGTTCAAGCTCCCTCACGCCTTGGAGATGTTGGTCCAGCCTCGCTACGTCAGCAGCCCCAAGTCCTCGCTTAAACATCTCGATGTCTTCGACGACGGCGTCCAAAACGCTGCGCCTCAGAGCCAGTCGGGGGTTCGGCTCG
>CALELH010000394.1 GCA_937902595.1 uncultured Myxococcales bacterium | reverse complement strand
GTTCTTACCCCAGTGAGGCCGACCATTATATTTCTGAAGAGTCATCTGCAAGATCTCGTCATAGACGGCGGCAGAGCGCTCGAAGCTCGTCTCATCGGCGACCTTGGGGACATGGATCTCGAAGGCGACCATATCCTCACCGTAATTGAAGCCCATCCATCGATCCGAGGCCTTCGAGAAACGCAGATAAATGCCCAATACGGGGAAGCATGCTCGATTGGCGTTAATGATTCCGCGAACATCAGTCATCCATTCACGAAGTCGACGCACGGGAAAGGCCGACTCCATCGTTCGGCTGAGAACGGAGCTGCTGTCCCACGGGCAACGCCCGGGTTCGCAGTAGGAGCCGAGCATCTCATGGGACCAGCCAACGGGCTCGCTGCTAGATGAATCTTCGGCGTCGATCGGCGGTGACCACAGCCTCGAGCGGAGCAGCGCGCTGTCGCATTGAGCACGGAGAGGAGCCCCATTGAGTATGCGGTAGGGCAGGTCTCCGACGATCCGAAAGGTGCTGCCGCTGCTGGTCCAAAGATTGTGGCGAGATGTACCCGGCGTCTCGGTGCTGACGCGGTCATAATAATCGAGAACATAGCGACCATTTCCCACGAACCACATCACCCGCGCGTACGGGTGAGCACGCACCTTGTCTTCGATCGTGTCTTCTAGGTCATCATCACGGCCTTTCTCGAATCCGTATTGGAGCTTGAACTGGGGCTCAATATTGAGGGTCACCTTGACCACGACACCGAGCATTCCGATGTGAGCGGCGGCTTTGGCTGCGTCATCACCTTTGAAGAGGTGTAGGTTCCCTCTACCATCTACGATCTCAATAGACGCAACGATGTCAGCCATGCTCGATGGAATCTGTAGGGATGAGTGATGCGCAGCCGTCGCGATACCTCCAGCGATGCTGACCCCCGTGTAATCCGGCATCGCTCGGATGGCGAAGCCACGTTCATGTAGATATCTCGAGAGGTGCACAGCCCGCACCCCTGGCTGAACGGTCACAGTCATCTCCCAGGGATCGAGGCTCAGAACCTGGTCCATTTGCCATAGGTTAAGCAGGATGCCGCCCTGTTCGGGACAGATGAACCCCGTGTTGCTGTTGGAACGTTTTAGAGACACAACCTTGAGCGCCTTGTTCCTTGAAACTGCGCGGCGGACAGCGCTTTGAACTTCCGATGTGGTGCTGGCGTCGATGACGTCTGATGGTTGGCATGTCACCGTGCCCTGATAGTTATCGACGCGGCTGGTACATTCATAGCCGTCAGCTGGTGTACCGCTGTCTTCTAGGACCCCCGTTACGTAGGCGATCCCGTTGGCCACTAGATGATGGTAGCTGCTCAAGTCTGTGGTCATCTCTCCGTGTCCGAGGGTTGTCGCAAACACGCGCCCCGCCCCAACCTGGTGCGTCCAGGCGACGACGTGGTGCCGCTGACTGTACCGGCTGTGGGCTGTGTAGAGGGGGGTCACTCCATCTAGAATCTGAGCCGTACGGAAGAGCTCATCGTTGGCTGTTCGGATCGTCTTGGGGAGCCAGATGTTGATCGGGTGTACAGCGTCAACACGGTCGGTGTGAATGGCTCGAGGCTGGTCGTGATTGACGGTGTCGACTCCGGTAAACTTCCACCAATAAGGAAAGTCGGCTCCCGGATAATCTTCGGCCCACTGTCGCTCAAGGCTCTTGAGCTCAAGGTAGTTCTCGGGTTGGCTCGGAGAGGTGTTCTTGAAGCTGTGCATGGCGCAGTGGAGTAAAACCGCCGGCACACCGAGATCACGCGTTTGACTGATAATATTGTCGATTCGCTCGATGTCCGTGTCGTCCGGGAAGCACATATTGTAGATGACCACGTCATACCCGGCCGAGAAGTGCGGGAGCTTCATCAGGCGCAGTGAGTCGTCAGGGTCTTTACCCACGACGGAGAACTCAACATTCAAATACTGGCTGATGCCTGCGGTCAGCGCCGCCTGTTGGCGTGCATATGGATGCCAGCGGTTTGAGTAGTCGGTGACGTAGAGAGCCCTGATAGGTTTGACGGTCTGTGGGCTGTCGACTATCGGGTTTCTCTTCTGCCTAATGTCCTCTGCGATCTCCAGTTTTTGACAGGATATTGTAGAGAGAAGAGCAGCTATCAACATGCTCAAACGGATTGTTTTAATAGAGTTCATGATCAGTGTTTTCCGATTTAAGAGGTCTTTAAGTGCATGGGAGAATCTACAGGCATGACCGGAGCTCACTCCGGTGGGGCGCTTAAATTGGCGGTCCAGTTACCTGATTTACCCATGGAGCTGTCGTGAAGACGATCCGCCACGGGCGGAGCGTCGTCATCCAAGCGATGTGTTCTTATAGGTCTGTGGTTATCTACTCGATGATCGTCGCGACGACGCTCGTGCTCTGAGCTGGTTTGGTGTCAAAGCTAACCATCAGTACAAAGTAGCCGCCGTCCTCATTACTGAGTCCGTCCGCTGCAGGATCGACAACATACGGTAGCTCGACGGTTCGAGTCACGTCGGCGCTTCGGTCACTCCAGTCGCCATAACGAATCGTAGCTGTCCGCATTCCGTCGGCGTCGATCCGGACGCGACGCCCATCGCGGCCATCGATCTCCCATTGGAAGAAGACAGCGGGGTTATCTTGGCTGGATGGGTGAATCGTGGCTTCGTCGACGGTCAGGCCATAGCCAGTCTTGGTATCGGAGGCGAGGCTGATCAACGAACCGTTCCCGTTCCAGGTGAAGCCGTCGACCGTGATGGGTGACGCTTCACGACTGGTGACCGCGCTGCCCAGCTCCTTCGTTGGCTCAGCGATGACGGCTACGCTGGATACTGGAGCGTCTGCAAACGCAACTGCGACGACGTAATAGTCACCATCATTGGCGCTGAGTCCGTCCGCCGCTGGGTCAAGGACAAATGGAAGCGTAACGTCGCGATATGTCCGGTCTTGGCTGCGGTCGTTCCACACGCCGTAGGTGATTGTCGCGGGGCCTGCGCCTTCGGCCGAGATGCGAAGGCGGTCTCCGTCACGTCTATCGACCTCCCACTGAAGGAACACGACAGGGCTCGCTGGGCTTGTTGGATGAAGGACCCCCTCATCGACCGTGAGTCCATAGCCGGTGTCGTTGTCTGACGTAAAACTAATGAGCGAGGAGTTTCCGTTCCAGGAGTAATTGGCAGGCGCGGGCCGATTCGTCTGTGGTACGCGGACCTCGACCCCCTTGGCGTAGCCTTCTTCTGGTTCCAATCCTCTGAAAATGAGCGGATTGCGATTCCAACGTCTCCCGTATGGATCCTCCAGGGTGTTCGGGTCGTACCATCCGTCAGCCCGTCCACCCCATCCAAAGTTCACGTGGACCTTGCCATTATTCTCATAGCCGTCGATCACGAAGGCGTGGCCGGCGTCTCCGTTCTCTTGCTGAGCCATATAAAGGACGGGTCGACCAGCCATCAGCTCGCTTCGCATGAGGTCCGCCCACTCGTCGTCGGTATATTGAAAGCCATCCTTAGCGATGATCGACATTTTCCTTCGCGAGATGTTGTTAAAGCCCCACTGGTAGCGAAAGGCGTTCTCGATCTGACGCCCAGTCGCGCTCGATCCTTCTCCACCACCGAATTGAGCGTTCATGGTCGCACCAACGTGGAAGATAAAGGTCGCTGTGGCCTCGATCTGAGCCGGCGTGGCGTTGTCTAGGGAGAGCGCCATCTGGCTGTAGTCATGGCGGTAATTGGGTAAATCGAGAAAGAGTGAGTATCCATCATCGGTCACCCCATTTCCCTCGAGTGGGCTGTGTTCAAGTACATATTCCACCGGGCTCTCAGCTCGGTCACGATATTGGTAGTAATAGAGCACCTGTGCGCTGGCCACCGTTGTGCACCCCGGGTATGTGGCCTCACCGTCTTTATATGGTGTCTGCGTCTGGTAGGCACCATCCTGGCCCCATCTTGTCTGCAACAGAGGTCCGATCACGGGCACGATCGGCCGGGAGTCTGTGGACGCGAGATCGCTTCCAGATTTGAGCCGAGTAAGTTGGGATTCTGGCGAGGTAGAGTTGCCACCGGTGATCCCTGTTTTAGCGTCGTCTAAATTAGCGCATCCAGCGACGATAAATACTGCCAAGAATGTGATTGAAAAAGTGTCTCTCATAGCGACGTTCTCCAAGATCTGATGGAACAGCTATAAGCAAACCTGATGCCAACAACCTAACGGTTGTAAAGCGGTTATAAGTGTTTGGTTATTAAGGTTTTTGTGGTTCTTGCGCTTTGGTGGAGACGGGGTCTCTGGACCCTCTTTCATAAGGTGGGAGGAGGCAAGTGAAGACAGCACACCCCACGGGGGTCAGAACCTGGCTCTATAGAGGCCGTTTTTTGCCTCTCTTTTGGGGTAGGTGTTGTGGTGCAATTGGTACGGATAAGAGAGGGTCAAAGACAGGGGGACCACCCTGAATTATCTTCGCCCTGGCACCTATGATTATGGACCTCTGCTCATCAATAAAATTGCCGCCGTTGACTTGGCATATCGAGGCACTAAATTGGATGGGAATGACGCTCAAACCCAGTGTGGAATGGAGCTGAATCTATAGGCCCAGGGTGTACGCCTAACATGGGCCCTATTGAGCGGCAGGTTCTCTCTCTAGGGCTGCCCGCTGAGGGCGAGTCAGCGTGTGGCGTGACAGATCTTACAGCCGTACTCACCAAAGGTGACCATCTCAGTGATCGGGGTTTCATCGTCTGCGAAGGCGGCAAAAGTAGCGATTCGACCGTCTAGATCGGCCAGGGCCTCTTCCGCGAGGAACTTATACGGCCATGCGTCACCACCGCGAACACGGGCCTGGTCGTAATTGAAAAACGCCATGTCGCGATTGCCGACGCGCGCGTACATTTCGCCGATCATGAAGTCGACGCCGGCGCGGCCAAAGGGAAACTTTTCAGAGTCCTCGGTTCGGTATCCATGTCCTGCAGCGACCCATCCATCGAGCATACCCTGGGCTCGTGTTGGTAGGCCCGAGTCCATTGGGAAAACCATGAAAGACGTGATGAGGGCCATCAGGTTTGCCTGGTTCTCGGCTGCGTGCGCGAGACCCTCGTCGATGAACTGCTGTAGGACGGCGTCATTGTCGAGAAACATAGCCGTCGTCAGGTCGGCTGAGATTCGCCATGACTTGTAGAAGTTGCTGGAGTCATCGAGGGCGACGGCCTGATGAAGGTCGCCTCTCATATTGACCATCCACTCGTTGGATTGACCGGGCGTCAGGAGCCCGATGTCATTCTCCATTGAGATGGCGACCCCCAGGAGCGGGCGCAGTTGGTAAATTCGGGTCGAGTTCGGATGCTCGGCTAAAAGGGCCGTCATAACGTCATAGACGCGGAAACGGTCGTCGAAGTCTTCTTGGAATGCTGGCCAAAACTGGGTCTCGGCGCAGGACTCGGCGTCAGCGAGCGAGAGCCCTAGGCAGTCCCGTGGGAACTCGCCGCTCTCTTCTCCACAGCCAGCGGAGATCAAGACAAGAGATACAAACGCGATAATGCTGAGATGTCTCATGGACGGGGGCTCCTAACTAGAAGGGGAAATGGAAGTTGAGATCCAGGTTCAGGACGTATTCGCCTGGCTCGGTGACCATGACTGATGGAGGATCTAAGCCTTCCAGAGACAGCAGATCGCCGCGGTCCGGTCCGGGTGGGTTTGAGTCACTCGCGTTCCCATTGTCATCGAATAGCGCAGTCACGTACGCCTTGGCTCCGATGGGGACGACCAGCTCGTATTCTACCTGCTCGCCCTGTGCTGAGAAGCTCACGTCGCTGATGACGATGCCCCCGATCTGCTCGGCCGTGCCCATGAACGGGCTGCGATCCGTAGCCGCAACATACAGAGTGCCAATACCGCCGTGGCTCGGTTCCGCCGAGGCTGTGATCGTCCCGCGGATCGTCGCGGTCTCAGGCTCTGTCTCAACCAAGACAGACGGATCTTCGAGGAGCGTGTCCGTCTCGCCTCCGCAGGCACTCAGCAGCATGAGAGCGCAAGAGATCACGGTGTAAAGCACACCGCGAAATGATAGGAAGCGATTCATTGATTCGGAGTTCTGCGTCACCATAATTTGGTCGTCCTTTCGGCCGCATAGCCGTCCCTTTAGATGGGGGGAACCCTCTTTATCTGCATCTCTGAGGTATCCCGTTGGGCGCCATCGGAATGACACGAGCAGCGAAACTGCCGTTATCTCTCCTGTGCCCCTTTGTCTTCTCCGCTCACAGTTCGATCCACTGGATCGAGCCTGAGTTTGGATAGCCTAAAGAAACTAGGGCGTACGAGGTAACTTTGGAATGGTGGTTCCTTGTTAAATTGATGGACTATCTTACTGTTATTGTAATTCTACCGGTTGTTAGACAGGTTATGGTGCGTATTCTCACATTAATCGTCTAAATCATGGTGATAGCAGACTTACATGTGTGCCGGCGGCAGCTGGCCTCCTCGACGCTGTTTCCGCCTATTTGTTTTTGTGATGGACAAATATATCGGGTGAGGGTCCGGTGGTTGTTCTTTAGACAGGATGTCGTAAGAGCGACCGCACTTTTGGAGTAGTTCCTGGGCAGGAGACGCCTCATGGGAGGCGTGAACGCTCTGGCAGCGTCCACGCTCTCGCTGGCATCTTTGGCTGGGTCTGTTTAGGCGCTCTTCTTGAGCTCAGCCTCGGCGGTCAGCCAGTGGGCGATTGGACTCCCCTGGAAACCTGACTCCTCTGCGCGGAGGTATGCAGCCACCTCGATCTCCTGATGGGTGATCGCTGGGCTCTTCTTGGCGGCGCTCTTCTTGGCGGCGGTCTTCTTGGCCGCTGGCTTCTTAGCAGCAGGCTTCTTAGCAGCAGGCTTCTTAGCAGCAGGCTTCTTAGCAG
>CALELH010000393.1 GCA_937902595.1 uncultured Myxococcales bacterium | reverse complement strand
TGATGCCGGTTATCAGTGCCTAAGACTGACTGTCGCTCCGAGAGACGTCAGCGGACCGTCGTAAAAAGAGCGTCGAACCCTGCCTCTCTGAGGACCTCAACGACCCGATTCGGATCGTCAGGCGCCAAGGCGATGCTCGCGCCGCCTCGACCCGCCCCAGTGAGTTTTGCGCCTAGAGCACCAGCGCTTCGTGCCAAATGGACCATCTTCTCATTAGCGGGGCTACTCACGCCGCACGCGTTCAAGTAGCCGTGATTGAGGTCAAAGAGAGTTCCGATTCTCTGTAAATCGCCGGCCTCCAAAGCGGCCGCGCCCGCATCAGCCAAGCGGCCCATAGCACCAAACAGCTCGTCGTACTCGACTGGGCATTGATCTCGTCGCGCCTTCAGTTGAGCGACCGCCTCTCGCGTGGTGCCTGCTCGTGGAGTCCAAGCGATGACGATAGGCAGCTCGGCACCAAGTTGGACCTCGCGAAACCGCGGGGTCTCGCCCCGGTTGAAGTGAAGGCATTGGCCAGTGATCACGACAGTGTGATCTAGTCCGCTTGGGTTTCCATGAAAGATCCGCTCGATCGCTTCGGCACCTTCGGAGAGTCGCTGATGAGAGAGCTGCTGTCCCTGTTGATCAGCCAAGCCTCTTAACAACGCGACGGCGAAGGCGGCGCTGCTCCCCAATCCTACCCCCAAGGGAAGCTGCCCATCGACGGTGACTCTCACGCCGGCGTCTAGGCTGAGGTCAGTCATGCGTAAGGCCAAGGCGAACGCGCTACACATGGCGTCGCCCTTACCATCGACGCTCGGTCGCACCTCAAGCCCCTCGGATCCCCAACGAGGGATACGCAACCAGGGACCATCATCACAAGACTCTACGGTCGCGCCGAGACCGTGTCCCAGCGCGGCAGCGATGGCCGGCTGGCCATAGACAACCGAATGTTCACCAAAGAGTATGACCTTGCCAGGCGCTGCGCCTGCGGCCAAAGACCCCGACATACTCAAGAGGGCTCTCCATCATCACTCAACTTCGCGATGATGGCGCGCGCAGCGTCGACCTTAATGTCGCCCCCTTTGATGAGCCGGCTCGCGACCTCATCGACGAGGTGACCTTCCACCCCGGCGGCGAGCGCCGCCTGCCGTGCGTGGAGAGACATATGCCCACGCTGAATCCCCTCAGTCGCGAGCGCCTTCAACGCGCCCATATTCTGAGCTAAACCGACCGCCGCCATAATCATACCGAGCTCACGAGCTGAGTCGACGGCCAAGATCTTCCGCAATACACCTACGGTTGGGTGAACACCCGTTGAACCGCCAACGGTACCGATGGCCATAGGGAGCTCGATGTCCCCATGAAGCATCCCATCGCGGCGCCACCATCGAGTTAGGGAAGTGTACCGTCCGCCACGTGCTGCATATGCGTGGGCACCGGCCTCGACGCTGCGCCAATCATTGCCCGTCGCGATGGCGACCGCGTCGATGCCATTCATGACCCCTTTATTGTGGGTAGCCGCACGATAAGGATCGATGGCAGCGAAGTGGTAGGCCTGAACGATCCCTTCGGCGACCTCCTCACCGCTGAAGCCCTTACCGCTGAGGCTGCTCTCAGACACAGCGCAGCGCGCTCGGGCACATCGACGATCCGCGAGGTTACTCAAGATACGTAGATAGACCCGCCCACCCGTCAGCTCTTCGACGAGGGGCGCGATGCCCTCGGCCATGGTGTTGACGGCGTTCGCGCCCATCGCGTCAACGCAGTCCACCAGAAGGTGGACGACGAGCATCGGGTGTGGCTCGTCAAACCATCGGAGTTCAATGCCGTGGGCACCGCCTCCCCGCGCGACCATGTTTGGGTTCTTTGAGTTCGCCAGGGCCAAGAGTTGCGCCTTAGCGTCTCGAAGACGAGCGAGCGCGTCGTCCTTGTCGGGAACGTTCACCACCTGAACCTGAGCGATCATGACGCCTTGATCGGCGTCCGCGTGGAATCCTCCATGGCTGCGGACCAGCTTGGCCATATTGCTCACCGCCGCGACAACGGACGGCTCTTCGACCACCATAGGGATCACATAATCTCGTTCATTGATCCGAAAATTCAGCCCCAGACCGACAGGGAGCGCGAACACCCCCACGCAGTTCTCCACCATCTTATCCGCGCGTCCTGGATCGAGACTCGCGCCATTCGCCAGGATGGACAGCTCCTCATCCGACAGCCCCAGGCGCGCCTTAAGCTCCGCGTGGCGAGACTCAAGATCAAGGCGATAGAAGCCTGGTATTCGGGAGTCCGTCATCCTTTGTCTCCGCTCGTGTCTACCTGACTCAACCACCGTTCAAGCTGTGGACCGATGACTCGAGGCACTCCATTAAGCTCAGCGGGAGTTCGCACACCAGTCAAGGCCATCGCCATGCGGACACCGCTAATCATCGTAGTCAGGTAGCTGTGAGCCCCATCCTCACCGTCGCGCATAAAGGCCTGGAGAACAGGGCGGGCGCAGCCCGCCACCGTCGCTCCCATGGCGAGCGCCTTGGCCGCTTTCAAGCCATCATCCACACCACCGGACGCGACGAGCTGCACCCCCTCTATATCCCTCGATAGACCGACGGCAGCGAGGGTTGGAATTCCCCACTCTGCGAAGGTCTCACCCAAAGCCGCTTGTTGTCCCTCAGCGCGTAACGCCTCGACCTTGACCCAGCTCGTGCCCCCACCACCGCTCACATCAACGGCGCGTACGCCGGCAGCGCCGAGACGCTTGATGACCTGGGGAGATAGCCCTGAACCGCACTCTTTGACGAGGATCCGCCCGTCGAATGCGTCAACTAGACGCTTGATCGTGTCGTAGCCATCGGTGAAGTCGCTGTCGGCGTCAGCGCCAGGCTGCACCAACTCCATGGCCGGGTTGAGATGGACCGCCATATAGTCGGCCTCGATACCAGCGAAGAGCGAACGGACAACATCGACGCCCATATCTCTCGCTTGATTGATCCCAATGTTCCCAAAGAGCGCTACATCGGGCGCGACAGACCGAATCTTGAAGGTCTCTAAAGAATCAGGCTCGCTCGTGATGACTCTCTGACTCCCAACACCAAAGGCCACACCGAGGTCTTGGCAGACACGAGCGATCTGTCGATTGATCTCACCGGCCTCTTCTGGACCACCGGTCATGCCGGTGACCATGATTGGAGCTGCGAGCTGTGAGTCGAGCAATTTGGTTCGTAAGTCGAGGGCGTCCATCGCGAGCTCAGGCATCGCGTTGTGAACAAACTGTAGTTCGCTAAAGAGTCCGCTGTGAGACCTGAAGCCAACCTCGCCGTCATTACAGAGCGCGATGTGATCGCGCTTTCTCGTGAATCGGTCAGTCATAATGCCCGCTCTCTATCACAGATGGTCGTTTGGCGTCAGGAGAATCGAGGGACCGCAGCATCTGAAGTTGCCCTCAGAAGGTGCCGACAGCCCCCAGATTGATCCCATCCTGAGTCGGATACATCGTGGGTGTCCATGAGACCGTTGGCCTCGCCACAAAAGCATCTTTGGGCATATCCCGTGTCAACAACCAGGACGTGGCGAGACCAGCACCGAGGCCCACCGCCGTCACGAGACTGGCGACCTGTGCGCTCCGCGTATCAGCCATATCAGACAGCGCCACAAAGAGGCCTCCAAAGAGGACGCCTCCGGATAGAGCTCCCAAATCGAGATATCGAACTCGTGCGATGCTCGGCGCCGACTCAGCGGCGAGGAGCCCAGCGCCGACTGCTCCCAGATTGAGCCCTATCGCCGCCGCTAAGAAGAAGGCTTCATCTTCGACCGCATCACCAAGAACTCCGTAGGTCAGCAAGCCCGAGGTGAGCGCTGACCAGGTCGCGCCAGACTCGACCATAGACGCTGCGCCAGGCGTCGCCCCCAGACGGTGGCCAACGTATCCCCCACCAACCATCCCGAGAGTACTCAGCCCCCAAATTAGACTCGTGTTGACCTTAACGCCGAGGCCACTTCCAGCCCTGGACTCGTTCCAGACCATCCACGCGAGCCCCTCCAATAGACCTAGCCGTAAACCGGTGGAAGCCGAACGAGCGACCCCGTATCCGAGCGGAGTGCGGTCGATATGATAGAGCAGACCAGCGCTGCCTCCGGCCAGCGCTAGAGAGGGCAGGATAATGCCCGCGGCGCTGTCCGTCTCGAGCAGCGACGCCAGCCAGCCTCCGGTTCCAAGGCCATAGAGCACGCTGTCGACATACAGGCCAGCGATCTCCCCCTTCGTCCTTCGGCGGTCACCTCGGGCCTTGATGGACTCCATCGCCTCTGAGCCAAGCACTAAAGTGTACCCACGCTCCGCCCATTCGCCGGACAGCTTAATCAGGGCGTGGAGGCGCGCGGCGCTTGCGTCATCTGGGGCGTCCTTGGTGAGCGCCTTGAGATCGATGGTCGCCCGTTGGAAGTCTCCCCTCGCCAAGGTGGCGTAGGCTGCGTCGAAGCGGGTCTGCCATGAGCGCGCTTCCGGCTCAGATGCTTGCGGCTCCTCCGCGGACGCGAGGCCTGAAGAGCCGAGAGCGATGAGCAGGATGAGGGCATATCGAGCGAACATAATGAGATCTCCCTAAGGCTGTATATGAGAGTTACCGGCCCATCCTCAAAAGGTGCAAGTGGAATCGTCCAAGAATGCTCAGGGCAGCTGAGCACCAGCGCCCTAACCCTTGAGATGTTCGGCGAAGAGGCTCGCGGTAGACACCACTCGCAGTCCATCATGGACATGCTGAACCGCCGCAGGGTGGGTGTCCGTCGCGACGATCTTCTCAAATAGCCCTGTCCTCTTGAGCCGCTCGAACGCTCCTGATGTGAAGACGCCGTGAGTACACACGGCGAAGAGACGGTCCGCGCCTGCGTCTCGATACGCTTCAGCGGCCCCGATCAAGGACCCTCCAGAGCGGATCATATCATCGTAGATAACTACGCTCCGCCCGGTCACCTCTGCGTTAAGGGCGGTCACTCTTGTCTCCGCACCGCTGACCCGTCGCTTAAGAATAAACGCGGCGTCGACACCGAGGTCATTCGCCAGGGACTCCACCCACTTGGCCCGGCCAGAGTCCGTGCTGCCCAACACGAAGTCGTCGCCGCCGAGCTCGCGGATCACGGGCGTGAGGATGCCCTTGGCATATACATGAACGGCGCGAACACCGGATTCGAAGTAGTGAGGGATACCTTCGCTGTGTAGGTCGAGCAAGAAGACTCGGTTGCCGTAGCTGGCTGGGGGTACAGATGAGAGCAGGCGAGCGCGCGTCTTAGCCGTCACCACCTCACCAGGCTTTACCGCGCGCTCCATCGTCGAATAGCCGAAGTATGGGACAATCAGGCTGAGGCGTCTCGCGCCTAGCTTGGCGACCGCGCAGGCTAAGTCGTAGAGACACAGCGTCGCGCTGTCATCGATCGTCCCTCCAACGATGATGACCTCACGTCCATCCACCCCCGTAAGGATCCGTTGATATCGTTCGCCGTCCGGAAACTCCGCGCGCTCAATCTCGCCCATCTCGGCGCTGAGAGACAGCACCAGATCTCGCTGAAGCGCTTCATAGCCAGGATTTGAAAAGACGATCGGAGAATCTTGCATCGCTACACTCTGTCTAAATTTAGGTGGCTATGCCACAGACGCCGTTATCAAAGCAGATGCCGAACTCGCCGCAGTTCTCAGGGAACCGACCTCGGCAGTCGCCGCACCAATCCCCTTCGGGACAGCAGAACTCCCAGCCACAGTCTCGACAATTTCGCCAGGCGTTGTCCGAGTTACCACATGCGCCCCAAGCGCACTGGTCATCACACTGTCGAACGCCACACTCACCGCATTCTTCAGTGCTTCCCGGAGCACACGCTCCGCCGCCAGCGCACGCACCCCAATCACACTGATTATCACACACCTGGACACCACAGTTTCCGCACTGTCTCTCCTCGCCAGGGCTGCATTCTCCGACCTCAACACACCCCTGCCACGCGCCCCAATTCTCACCGTCGCAATCACGACTCTGAATCCCGCAAACCCCACAGAGTCTCTGCTCGAAATCGCCGGGTCGGCAGGACTCGCCACACTCACCAGCGCCGGCACACTGAGTCCCTGGCGGGCAACGATCTATGGCCCCCCATACTGGACATCCATTGACTCGGCCACAGGACTGGTATCCGCCACCTTCACAGCGACGTTCACCCTCCACACACTCAGGCGTGCAGCTCTCGATACAGACGCCGCCATCGCAAGCCATCCCTGGCCCACAAGGTCGTATCGCCCCCCAAACAGCGCAGCCACGACGATCTTCTACGCAGATCTGGACCCCGCCCTGAAAGCATCGCTCCTCATTGACACGACATTGAGGTGGGCCACAGACATCGGCGCAGCCCCCTGGCTCGGCGCATTGTTGACCTGCGGGACAGTTCTCGGGCACCGAATAATCTAAACATCCGCTGGGCTGACGCTGACAGCGCTGAAAGCTTCGTGCATTGGAGCAGGTAACCCCGCCCTCACTGCACGTGTCCCGGCACATCTCTCCGCTCCCCTGACATTCGCCGCCAGAACATGATTGGCCGTCGGGACACTGCATACCTGCAGACCATTCAGCACATTGGCCAGCGACCACACACTCGGAATATCCATTGGCTCCAATGCACCGCCGCATTCCTGCCATGCACTGTGACTGACAGCTCTGGGGTTGGCATCCGCCACCGACACATTCCTGGCCCTCTGGGCAGGCGCTTGGTTCGCCCCAAGCGCCGCAGCCGTTGCCATCCCGGGTGCAGCTTTGAACGCCCTCGGGAGAGCAGCGTTTCGAGGCCGGCGTACAGGCTCCTTCACAGGAACGAGTGCAGATACCGTCCGCACAGACCCCGTTAACGCAGCCGCGCGGGATACTCCACTTCCCGTCATCGCTACAGACTTGGGTCTTGGTCGTGCCAATACACCGTCGCTCAGTGGGATTACACTCAGCCCCAGGGGGCAAGCTATTCCCGCCACCGCCGCCGCCACCGGCACCACCACCAGAGCCCGAGCCGCCGGTCAAATCCCCGCCCGCGCACGCGGTCAGTAAGCAGACTATGAGAGCAACACCAAAACGCATGGAGACACCGTACCGCAAAACCCAGTTTTTCGGTATTTGACTGTGCCGATGTATCACTTGTAGCGAAAGAAGACTCCGACCCACTGGTTCAGTTCCTTAGGCGTTGCCAAGGCAAGAGTATTCCGCTCCAATGGTGACCGTCTTCAAGACGCGAGAACGGAAAGGATGATTTATGTCTAAGCGAGTCGGTGTAATTCTAGCGGGGTGCGGTTGGTTGGATGGCGCGGAGATTCAGGAGGCGGTGTCTACCTTCCTCTCTCTGGATCAACGGGGCGCTGAGGTCATCACGATGGCACCCAATGTCGACCAGATGCACGTCGTCGACCATCTCGAGGGGGAACCCGTCCAAGGCACCCGAAACGTGATGCTTGAGTCAGCTCGCATCGCCCGTGGAGAGATCGTGGATATCGCGGAGGTCAGCGCCGATCAACTGGACGCTCTGATCCTTCCTGGTGGTTTCGGCGCAGCTAAGAACCTCTGCACCTTCGCCGTCGACGGACCGGCGATGACGGTGAACGCCGATGTCGAGCGACTGGTTAGGGACATGCACGCTGCTGGGAAGCCACAGGGCTTTATCTGCATCGCGCCGGCCATCGCCGCTAAGGTCCTCGGCCCTGATCATGGAATCGAGTTGACCATCGGGAACGACGCTGACACGGCCGGGGCACTCACCAGCCTTGGTGCGAAGCACGTAGACATCGCACCGGGTGCCTACCACCTCGACGCACCGAATAAGGTGGTCTCCACTCCCGCCTATATGCTTGGGCCCAGCATCGCTCTAGTTCATCAAGGAATTGATGGTCTCGTGAGCCAGGTTCTCAAGCTCGCATAACCCTCCTAGTCGCCGCCCCAACCCTGTCTAAACCCTTTCGTCACAAGTTTTTTTTGACGACACGAGACTTCTCAACTGCGGCCCTAACGGCGAAAAAAACCTTCATTATTAGACAGATATAAACAGTGAGATTCCTTACGGCTTAAACGGCGAAGATTTTTATGTAACCACGGGCCTATCTACCTGCATCGATGCAACATGCGATGGGCGTCGTGTCGTTGACACATCGCTCATGGTTGAGCCGCTCTGGACTAGAGTCCCCAGGCTTAGTCGATCCCCCTCCTCCCTTTCGGCGGCTTGGTGTGACGACCCGACTGGTTCAGAGCGGTTCATTTTTTTGAAGCTAGGTCGACAAGGCGGCGGTGAGCACCCGCGGCGATCCCTCGGTGACGAGGACGTCGTCTTCGATCCGAATCCCTCTAACGTCAGAGAACATGTCCAAACACCGCCAGTCGATGCGGTCCCCCAGGCGTGCTCTCCAGTCAGGATCATTGATAAGACTCGGCACCTGGTAAAACCCTGGCTCGATGGTCACGACCATCCCGGCTTCCAATGGCCGGTCGAGGCGAAGATGCGACAATCCAAAACGCGCGCTGCGGCTCATGCCGGGAGCGTAGCCTGGTCGATCACCTAGATCCTCCATATCATGCACATCAAGACCTAGAAGGTGGCCTATTCCATGAGGGAAGAAGAGCGCGTGCGCGTCGTCTGCGACCAGCTGTTCTACATCGCCACGAAAGACCCCAAGAGCCACCAAGCCCTCTGTCAGAACCCGACACGCAGCCAAATGAACGTCACGGTAGTGCACGCCAGGCCGCACCATCTCGATGGCGGCGGCGTGGGCAGCCAAGACCACCTCATACATCGCCTTCTGACTAGACGAATACTCACCGCTTACGGGCCAGGTTCTTGTCACATCACCAGCCCATCCAGTCTCAGTCTCGGCGCCGACATCGATGAGAAGTAGATCTCCCTTAGAGAGTGGATAATCAAGTCTGTGTGAGTGGAGAACCTCCCCATAGGGGGTCACGATGGGGTTGTACGCCCACCCCATACCGTTCTGGGTCATCACGCTCTGCATCGCCGCCCAAACGTGATGCGCGTATATACCCGGCTCGATGGTCTCGCGGGCAGCTTCATGAGCTAGAACCGTGACCGCCGCTGCTCTCTCAAGCTCTTCAATCGCCCAAACGTCATGAACCATGCGCAGAGAGACCATGGCCTGCGCGAGGGGCTCGTCGACCGAAGAGATCATATTTGGGCTGACCTCTCGCCCGACCCACGCCGCAAGCAGGCTGTTCGTTGCCTGGTCCATGACTGGCAGGGTCATCGCCCCCTTGATCGAGTTCAGATCTAATTCGTCTAGATAGCGGACCGCGCACGCGGTCTGTTCCTCGAGAGAGACGAGCGGGACCGAGGGGCCATGCCAGAGCACATCAGAGGGTGTATCTCTGTGCACATATAGCGTGCTCTCTCCATCTACCTGTACGAAGACGGCCCCATCTAATGATGCCCCCACGAGGTATAGGAAGTGACTAGAGGCTCGAAAAGGATAAACGTTTGCCGGAAAATTGCGCGACTGAGGTCGTCCAGCCGCGACGACACAGGCGGCGCCATCAGTCAGCGCACTCAGCTTTGCTCGACGGGCGCTTAGACAGGCTCTCTGAGTGACACTCATCTACGGATCTCCTGGTTACAATGGTGGCGCACACAGCCCGAGATACGCCGCTCCTGTGATGAGGGTCATCTTGTAGAGGGTGGCCGACGCTGGACGATTGAATACGAAATGGTCAAGGACAAGAGCCAAAGCGATCACTGCGATCTTCAGCCGAGGGAGGGCCACCGAAAGCAACGCTGGCTCGCGATGAAGAACGAAGATCCCTGTGAAAAGCACCAGGAGGAGCCCTAGGAATCGAGCGCTTCGGCGCAGAGAATGACCTGTGATGACCGGGCCTCTCGCGGCGCGATGAAGTAGCGCCCACATCCAGCCCAAAAAAGCTAAAAAGTGAACGCAATACACCGCACTGGGGAAGAGATCCGTCATAACCAAGGCCCGTGAAAAATCATCGTTTTCTCTTACCAGAAAACGGCCCCGACAGGAGATTTTTACGGTGATTATAGGCTCGGGAACCTTCATATGGCTTGATCGCACCCGCAGAAACGTAAAGGATGCCCCTACGTAACCGGAATGACACGGGCCGCGACTATCCTTCCGCCTTACGCTAAGGGCATTGAGAGCTGTTTAGAATGACTAGTTTGATTCTCATCGTTGAAGACGAGCATGACCTCCTCACGACTCTCGAATATAGCCTGCAGCGTGAAGGATATCAGACCCGGACAGCCTCTACAGGCCAAGACGCGCTCGCCTCAGTGCAATTGGAGCCGACCCCGGACCTAGTTCTGCTCGATTTGATGCTGCCGGACATCTCCGGAACAGAGGTCTGTCGACGACTGAAGCAAGATGACCGCACTAAGAAAGTACCGGTCATCATGGTCACCGCAAAGGGCGAAGAGATAGACCGCGTGGTTGGCTTTGAGGTCGGCGCCGAGGACTACGTCGTAAAGCCCTTCAGTATGCGAGAATTGATCCTCAGGGTCGGCGTCGTGCTCAAGAGAACTCAACCTGCACCAGCTGTACAAGACGAGATCAATTTTGGTTGTCTACGCATCGACCAACCAGGTCACCGTGCCTGGGTTGAAGATACCGAGGTTCACTTGACCGCGCTGGAGTTCAGACTGCTGCTCACTTTTTACGATCGTCGAGGTCGGGTCCAGACTCGCGAGCGACTCTTGACGGATGTCTGGGGCTACCAAGCAGACGTCACAACTCGAACCGTCGACACTCACATGAAACGGCTACGTGAGAAATTGGGCGCTGCGGGTCAGTACGTCGAAACTGTCAGGGGGGTTGGGTACCGCTTCAGGGCTCGACCCGATGAGCAGGACAATTGAGACTAGGGCTACGCGGCCGTCTATTCTTGGTGTCCGTCGCTCTCGTATTCGCGGCCGGGTCGACGAGCGCGGTGTATCTTG